>DAIOEI010000111.1:0-2945 GCA_036746335.1 Hydrogenophaga sp.
CGCTGAGCAGGCGGCGGGTGCGCAGCAGCCAGGCCAGCGCATCGCGCACGCCCGCGTCGTCGTCCACCAGGAAGATGCGACCGTGGGTTTGTGGGCTCATGGAGCAGATGATAGTGAGTCGGGGGTGACGCGCGGCCTGGTGAAAAACGGCACCGCGTTCATGTCTTGGGCAAGGTGAACCGGAAGGTGGTGCCCTGGGGCGGCGCATCTTCGTGCTCCAGGGTGCCGCCGTGCTGTTCCACCACGGTGCGGCACAAGGAGAGGCCCAGGCCCATGCCTTCGGGTTTGGTGGTGAAGAAGGGCGTGAAGAGTTGTTGGCGCGCGGCTTCGCTGAGGCCGTGGCCGTGGTCGGTGACGGTGAACCGGACCCAGGCGCCAGCGGGTATCACCGCAATGCTGAGCACGCGCAGGCCGCTTGCGGGCGGCGGATCGTCGGGCGGCATGGCCTGCACGCCGTTGCGCGCGAGGTTGAGCAGCACTTGCTCGACCATGGTGCGGTCGCACAGCACGTCGGGGCAGTCTGGTGCCAGCCGCACCTGTACGCGGATGCCCTGTTTTTTGGCTTGCAGGCCGAGCAGGGGGTGGATGGCCTCGATGAGTGCAGCAGGGGCCACCGCTTCGCGAACCGGGTCGCGGCGGCGCACGAAGTCGGCCACGCTTTTGATGACGCGCCCGGCACGATCGGCCTGCTCGCTGATGCGGCGCATGGCCTGGCGCAGTTCGGTGACGGGTATTTCGGGCGCGGCGGCGCTGGGCGCTGGGCTTGGCTCGGGGCCAGGCGCTGTAGCGGTGGCGGTGGCAGATGCTTCAAGCAGATTGAGCGTGCCGCTGGCGTAGCTGGCGATGGCGGCCAGGGGCTGGTTGAGTTCGTGGCTGAGCAGGGAGGCCATTTCTCCGACGGTGGCCAGGCGCGCGGTGGCTTGCAGGCGCTCCTGGGTGGCGCGGCTGAGGTCTTCAATGCGGCGCTGTTCGCTCAGGTCGATGATGGCGCTCATGTAGCCGGTCTGCAGGCCTTGGGCGTCGATCAGCGGGGCTTCAATGATGAGCACCGGGAAGCGCGTGCCGTCGCTGCGCATGAAGACGGATTCGTAGCCTTCGCGCGGCAGCGTCTGGCCCGCCAGGCGCACCGCCTGGCGTTGCTGGTATTCGTCTTCGAGCTCGGGGGGCCACCAGGGCGCGGGCAGGCCAGTGCCGATCAGCTGTTCGGCGGGCAGGCCGACCATCTGGCAGAAGGCGGGGTTGACGTAGCTGATGCGCCCGTCCATGCCGCGCGCGCGCAGGCCGGTGACGAGGGAGTTTTCCATGGCCTTGCGAAAGGCCAAGGCTTGCGCAAGGCCGTGTTCTGCGCGCTGGCGCAGGCGCATGTCGCGCCCGAGCAGGGCGAGCACGGCCAGCAGCGCGAGTGAGAGCGCGCCGACGACGGCGGTGAGCACATTGGGCAGCAGGCCGAAGGGGCCGTGGCCGCCCTGGCGCGGGCCTTCCAGGCGCAGCATGAGGGCGTTGCCGGGCAGGTCCAGCAGCTGGCGCGAGACCAGGGTGCGGCGGGTACCGGGCACGGTGCTGTGCAGGGCGATGCGGGTGCCGTCGGTGTCCACAAAGGCCAGGCCGCGCCCGCGCAGCAGGTCCTTGTTGGCCAGTTCGGCGAGCACACCGGGCAGCGAATAGGTGGCGACGATGAAGCCCTCGGGCTGGCCGTTGCGCACCACGGGCAGGCACATTTCCATCAGCTCCAGGCCCAGACCGGCGTTCATGGGCCAGAAGTAGCTGCCGGAGTAGGCCGGGCCGGAGCTGCGGCTGGCGAGGTCGCAAGCCAGCCGCACATCGGGCAGGGCTTCGGTACGCTGCAGGCTGCCAAAGAGGTCGGGCAGGTATGGGGTGTCGCGGTGGACCTGCAATTGGCCCCGGTTGTCGCGCCATTCCAGGCGCACGATTTCGCGGTGCTGTGTGAGCACTTCGGCGGCGGGGGTGGGCCAGGAGCCGGGTGTTGGCGCGGTGCTGTGCAGGGATTGCAGGGTTTGGACATTGCGCAGCAGGCTGCTGCGGATGTCGCTGGCCAGGGCCTGGGCGTCGGTTTCCAGGGCGTCCTGGTCGCGCGCTTCTTCAAAGGCGGCCGCCAGGTAGGCCAGCGCGCCCAGCAGGGCCATCACCAGCAGCAGCAGTGCGCCCCAGAGCAGGCGGCGGCGCGGGCGCAGGCCGGTGCGGGCAAGCGGCTCGTTGAGCGCCGGTGGGGTCATGGCACGGCGGGGGGGGTGGGCTGCTTACAAGCGGCGGTGTTGCAGCGCGGGCAGTTGCTGGCGCACCGCCTGCAGGCGCGCGAAGTCGATGTCGGCCAGCACCACGCCGGGGCCCTCGGCTTGCAGCGCCATGACCTGGCCCCAGGGGTCGATCAACATGCTGTGGCCCCAGGTGCGGCGGCCGTTCTCGTGTACGCCGCCCTGCGCGCTGGCGATCACGTAGGCCTGGTTTTCAATGGCGCGGGCGCGCAGCAGGACTTCCCAGTGGGCCTGGCCGGTGGTGTGGGTGAAGGCGGCGGGCACGAGCAGCAGATCGGCGGCCAGGGCACGGTAGAGCTCGGCAAAACGCAGGTCGTAACAGACGCTCTGGCCGATGCGCCAGGCCTGGCCGCTGCGGTCGGTCAGGCCGAAGGTGGTGGGCGTGTCGCCCGCGCGCAGCACGGCGGCTTCGTCATAGGCTTCGCGGCCGTTGTCGTAGCGGAAGAGGTGGATCTTGTCGTAGCGGCTGATCTGGTGGCCGCGCGGGCTGTAGCTGAGCGAGGCGTTGGCGGCGTGCTGGGGGTCGTCAGTGGCCATGGGCAGGGTGCCGCCGACGATCCACATCTGCAGTTCGCGCGCGCTGTCAGAGAGGAAGTCTTGCACCGTGCCCAGGCCGGGGGTTTCGGCGAGCACGAGTTTGTCGGCGTCTTGCTGGCCCATGAAGCAGAAGTA
>DAIOEI010000111.1:3045-7037 GCA_036746335.1 Hydrogenophaga sp.
GTGCCCAGGCCGATGGCGGGGTTGATGGCGGTGGCGATCAGGGAGGCGGTGCCGGCATTGATTTCGGGCACGACCACGACCTGCAGGTCCTGGGTCTCGCGCACGGTGTCGGCACTGCCCTCCATGAGCACGGCGGCGTTGATGCCTTTCATTTGCAGGTTGTTGGTGCGCATGACGCCACGCTCGATCTGGGCATCACCGCGCAGGAAGTCAAAGGCAAAGCCTTCGGAGAAGACGTCGCGGAAGTCGAGGGTGAGGCGCCGGGGCAGGGCTTGCAGGCTGAGCACACCCAGCAGTTTGGCGGCACCGGGTTCGACCTTGAGGAACTGGCCGCGCTGAATGTCGGCCTGCATGCTGCCAGAGAGGCTGGCGGTGTCCAGTCGCATGGGCGAGCCGATCCAGCCGATCTGGCCGGTGATCTGCCCTTGCCCGCCGCGCACGGTGTCGGGTTTGCCAAAGCGGCGCAGCAGCAGCCCGGCGTCCTGGATGGCGAGGTTGAAACTCAGCGCGGTGCGGCGAGCGTCTGACTGTCGGTTGGCGGCAAAGGCCCAGTTGCCGGTGGCTTCGAGCTGGGCTTCGGGCACATCCACCACGAGCTGGGTCAAGCGCCATTCACGGGCACGGCCCGGTGCACCGCGGTTTTGCGCCTGCACTTCCACCCGCCCAAGCCGCAAACCGGCGAGCACGAAGTCTTGCACCGCGATGTCCAGCGCGGGCATGCTGGTGGGTTGCTGCAGGAGTTGCTCGACGTCGGCTGCCGCGGTGGGCGCGAGGTTGAGGTGGGCCAGGCGGGCAAAGACGCTGCCGGCGGCATTGCCCAGGGGCTGGCGGTATTCCACATAGCCGTTGAGTTCGTCGGCATCGACGTTGGCGCGCCATTGTGGGCCCTGGCGGTTGCCACCAATGACCAGATCATGGAAGCTGCGGCCACCGAGCCGGACCTGGTTGGCGCGCAGGGCCAGGCTGGTGGGCAGGTAGTCGAGCCCGGAGGCTTCGGGGCTGGCGGGGTCGCGCAGCGAACGCTGTGCCTCGGTCTGCGCTGCAGCGGGGGTTGTGGTTGCGGTTGTGGCGCTGGCGGGAGCGCTCAGGCTGCTGGCCAGCACTTTTTCCCAGGCGTCGATGTTCAGCTGGTCAAAGCGGGCGTTGGCCTGCACACCCTGGACGGGCATGATGACGGTTTCGTCGCCGGTGAGGCCCACGGCCACACTGCCGCGCAGCACGCGCGCCACGCCACGCGCAATGTCGCGTTCGTACTGCAAATGGGCCAGCGGCTGCTCGGGCGGGCCCAGGGTGATGGCCATGCGGTCGGTGCGGGGCAGTTCGCCGCTGGCATCCACCAGGGTGGTGAGAACGGTGTTTTCGTAGCGCAGGGCCAGGCGCTCGGCGGCGGGCTTGCTCAGTGGTGCGGGCAGCTCCAGCTCCATGCCCTGCAGGTTGCTGTTGACCACCAGCTCGGGCACACCGCCACGGAACCCGAGCTCGGCGCTGTAGGCGGCCATGCCCTGGGCATTGCCGAACAGGTCGGAGACGATGCCGAGTCCGCCGCTGTGCAAGCCCTGGGCGCTGGCCGTGCCCTGGCCACGGAACCGGATGCGTGCAGGCCCCTGGGGGCTGGGCTGCATGCCGCCCTCAAAGCGCAGCTCGCCGCCGTACAACTGGGCCTGCGCATCGGTGACCGCAAAGCCGCGCTCGCTGAAGCTGACCTCGCCGGAGGCCCGGGCCAGCCGGGGTGAGTCGGGGCTGATCTGCAGGTTGTTGCCGCTGAGTTGCACGCTGCCTTGCACCGTGGTGCTGTCCAGCGCAAAGATGGGCAGGCGCAGTTCAAAGCGGCCTTGTGTCTGGCCGTCAATGGTTGCTTGGTCGAGCGCCTGGCTGGTGAGGTCGTTGAGCGGCGAGCGCTGCACAAAACCCAGCAATTCGGCGCCTGGCCCTTGCACTTGGGCGCTGGCCTGCAACACCGGGTCCATCAGGTCGGGGATCTGGATGGAACCCTGGCGCAGGCGCAGGTCGGGCGCTTGTTCGAGCGTGGCCTCCAGCCCCGAGAGGCTCAGGGCAGTGCGGTCCAGCAGCAGCTGGGCTTTGACGCCGCGCAGGGCGGGCCAGGCACGGTCGCCAGGCGTCTGCAGGTAGGCAGGCACGTAGCCGAAGCCCACATCTTGCAGGCTGGCCGTGATGCGGAACTCGCCCTGGGTGCCGGGCAGGTTGTAGGGCAGGTCCCAGAGGTCGCCACGGATGCGAAAGTCCACCGGACCCACCTGGCCCTCGCGCACGGCCTCGCGCACATAGCGGCGCGCGTCGGTGCCAACGGCGATGGGCAGGTAGTGGTGCACCTGCTCGGCGCTGCCGCGCGTGAGGCGGGCGGTGAGGTCGAGCATGCCCGGAAAGCGGGAGCGGCTGGGGCTGCTGGCTGGGTCGCCGGTGTGCCAGTGGACCGTGCCGGTGCCTTCGGTGTCTGCATTGGCCAGGCTGAGCTGGTCCAGCCAGACGTCGATGCGTTCGGCATCCAGCCGCCATCGCGCCTGGGCACTCAGGCGTTCGAGCGGGATGCGGGAGCGCTCGAAGACGCCGGGCAGGTCGAGCACCCCGTTGGCAACGGAGAGGCTGGCTTGGCCGCCGTCTTCGCGCAGCTCGAAGTCGCCGCTGAGCCCCTCGATGCCGGGGCGCCCGAGCGGCGGACGTTCGGCGCCGGGCGGTGTTTGAGCAGGCAGCGCCTTGAGGTTCAGGCCCACCACACGACCGCTGGCTCGGTAGCGCTGCGGCCACCAGGCGGCATGGGCTTGGGCTGGCGGTGCGGCGGTGGCCATTGGCGGGCCGTTGGCGGCCTGCTCGAAGGCAGGCGGCAAGCCCTCAAAGCGCAGCCGCAGGCCTTCAACCTGGCCACCGGGCTGCAGCGCAGCGAGCCATTGGCGGGGCTGATCGGGCAGGGGCGAGCGCATGAAGAGCGCGGCCAGGGTGTCGAGGTCGATCCGGTCGATCTGCAGCTCGGTGGCAGCGGGCTGATTGCCCTGCGCTGCCTGGTGCCTGAACAAGCCCTGCCCCGCCGCCCAGTCCAGCCCCTCGGCGGTGCGCAGGCGCAAGGCTTGAGACTGGACCTCCAGCCCTTGTTCGTTCCAGCGGCTGCTGAGCCGACCGCTGAGTTCGGTCAGGGCGAGTTCGGGCAGACTCGGCTGCAAGCGGGCCTGCAAGCCTGTGAGGGCCATGTCGGCGGTGGCGCCGGTGATCTGACCGCGCGCCATATCGACCCAGGCTTGCAGGCGGCCCTGGCCGCTGCGCACTTCCACCACCGAATCGGCCAGGGGCAGGTGCTGGCGCAATTGCGCCACATCGACCTGCGGAAAATCGGCATAGATCTCGCCCGTCCAGCGCTCCCAGGGGCGCGGATCGGCGCCCAGTTGCGCCAGCCGGATGAGCGGCTCGCGCAATTGCGCACGCAGGCTAAAGCGCGCGCCCCAGTCGGCGGGGGGGGAGGCGTCCAGCCGAAGCTCGTGCTCACGGCGGCTGTTGCGGGCCACAAAATCAAGCTCCGACAGCGCCAGTGTCGGCTGGCCACGCAACTCGTCGGTCCAGCGGACGGTGCCGCGCCGGATGGCGAATTCACCTTGGGAGAAAAACCACTCGGCGCCGCCGCCTTCTTCAGAGGTGTCGGCAAACAGGTCCAGCCCAGCGACCTCGATCCGCCCGGCGGCGTTGCGCCGTATGTCGAGCACGGGGGCATCGATGACGATTTGCTCAAAGCCCAGGCGCCAGAGCGACAGGGGTGAGACGGCAGCCTGAACCTGCGGCAGGTGCAGGGCTTCTCGACCGCTGGGGTCGAACAGGCGCACATCCTGCAACTCAAAGGCCGGGAACAGCGTCGGTACGAAACGGGGGCGAACGGCACCGGCTACATCGGTATGCACCCTCAAGGCGCCCACCTGTACCGGTACCCCTACAGCCTGGGTGGCCCAGCGTTCGAGCTCGGGGCGCCAGTCGTTGATTCGCGGCACAATCCA
>DAIOEI010000112.1:0-7032 GCA_036746335.1 Hydrogenophaga sp.
GCTCAACCAACTGGTGGGCAAGTAGCTCTGAACAGGACGGCCGTCAAGCCGCGCCTTGCCGCAATGTCAGGGCCTGACTAACCACTTGTCGATGGCGGCCAGAAATGCCGGCGCCAGTCGCAGCTCCAACGGCACACTCCAGACCCGCTGGGCTGATACCGTGGCTTGTGTTGCAAGATAACCGGCGAAGCACTTGACCGCATCTTTCTCGGTGCACACCAGCACGCCGGGCGGCTCGGGCAGGAGGCACTCATAAGCCGAAGCGGGCGCGTGGTCTGGCAGGGCGATGGTGTGCTGCAACGTCAGGCCTTGCTGGCGCAACATGTCAAAGAACGCCTCGGGGCGGGCGATACCAGCCACTGCAGTGATGGGATGTGCCTTGAGTGTGTGCAGCGGTACCACCGAACCGTCGGGCCCCACGGCGTGGCTGGAGAGGCTGCGGTGGGCTTCAAAGCAGGGCAGTTCAGGCGTAAGCGGCAATCTGGTAACCGCACCCGCAGCGCCGCCGCCGTGGCGCAGCACCAGATCTGGGCCGCGCCAGGCTGCGTCTGCGTCCGAGCAGTGCCGGGGCGGCCAAGGCTCGCGCAGCAGGCCGGCCGGCAGCAGCCAGCCGTTGCCGATGCCACGTTCATCGAACACCGCGATGGCCAGGTCGCGTTGCAGCGCCCAGTGTTGCAGACCGTCGTCACAGACCAGCAGATTGACCTCCGGGTGGGCGTTCAGCAGCGCTCGGCCTGCCTCAACCCGCCTCGCGCCAACCCACACCGGAACCCCGGTGCGGCGGCGGATCAGCGCAGGCTCGTCGCCGCAGTCCATGGCGGGCGTGTCGTGCCGGACTTCGAGCACATCGCTGCCGCGCCGGCCATGCCCTCTGGAAATCACGCCAGGTACCCAGCCGCGTTCTTGCAAATGTTGCAGCACCGCAATCACCGTGGGTGTTTTGCCGACGCCCCCCACGACCACATTGCCAATCACCAGCACAGGAACCGGCAGGCGTTCGCTGCGCATGTACCCCGATTGGTACAGGCGCCTTCGCAGACGCATCAGCAGGCCATACACAGCAGCCACCGGGCGCAGCGCCCATGCGGCCACGCCGCGCTCCTGCCAGATGGCCTGCCAGCCGTGGCGGCTTGTTGGCGGAGCAGGCTCGGCAGGGTGGGGAGTGCTCATGGGTGGCTGGGCGAGCCCAGGCGTTTCGGCGCTGGCAGGCGGCAGGCTTGCGCCTTACCGGCCGCTCGGTTGCTGGGTGGCAAAGGTCACTTGAACCAGGCCCGCGCGCCGTGCGGCATCCATCACGTTGACCACCGACTGGTGGGTGGCAGCGGCATCGGCGCTGATGATGACCACCAACTCCCGGGAATCTTGGGCGGCCCGCGCCAGTGCTCGTGTGATGGTTGCAACGTCGGGCGCCTCCAGAAGGTCGCTGTTGATGGCATAGCGCCCGTCGCTGCTGATCGAAACCACGACTTCCTTGGGTTCCGTGCGCTGTGCCTGGGCATCGGCCACTGGCAGGCTCACCTGCAGTTGGGTGAACTTGCTGTAGGTGGTGGTGAGCATCAGAAAGATGAGCACCACAAGGAGGATGTCGATGAAGGGAATGAGGTTGATGTCGGGCTCGTCCCGCGATGCGGCGTGTGGGCGGAAGTTCATGGCTGTGCCCGGGTCACTTCTTGCGCAAGGTGAGCAAGTGGCGCGCGAACTGCTCGGATGCCACTTCCATGCCCAGCAGGTAGTCGTCCACCCGTGCACGGAAATAACGCCAGAAGATCAGCGCCGGAATCGCCACTATGAGACCAAAAGCGGTGTTGTACAGGGCAATCGAGATGCCGTGCGCGAGTTGGCCGGGGTCGCCGCCACCAGGGGTCAGGCCCATGCCACCGTCTGCCCCTTGCGAGGCAAAAATCTCGATCATGCCGATCACGGTACCCAACAGGCCCAGCAACGGAGCAGCCGATGCAATCGTGGCAATGGCACCGAGGTAACGCTGCAATTTGGCCGCGGTCTGGCGCCCAGCGCCCTCCAGGCTGGAGCGCACATCGTCTTCCGTGGCGCGCGGGTTGCTGACCAGGGTCCGAAAGCCGGCCGCAAGTACCTCGCCCAGGGCCGAGTTTTGCTCCAGCTGGTTGACGACTTCGCTCCCAGGTATGCCGTTGCGTGAAACCATGATGGCTTCGTCCAGCAGTTTGGGCGGCAGGATTTTGGGCCGTTGGAGACTGATGAATCGCTCAATGATCAGGGCCAGACCAATGATGGAGCAAAAAATCAGGGGCCAAATGGGCCAGCCAGCGGCTTGTATGATCGAAAACAATGTCGGAACTCCGGGCAAACGGCGGTATGGGGCCCGCCGGGTGGCAATCGCTCAGATTATGGCCCAGGCTATCCGGCCGCAGCCTTCAGAGGCCAGCACTTGGTGTTTGACGCGCTGCTCCCGAGCGCATGGGTTGTTCACAAAAACTGTGGATAACTTTGTGAAAAACCTTGTTGCAGATCGTCCAAGTACTTGATGCCGGGGGCTTTGGGGCTCTGTTGATCGGGAAACAGGCAGGGGCTATGGCATCTGAATCAAAGTGTTACGAAAGTTTGCTGTTCGCGCAGCAGCCGCAGCAGCCGAGTACCAGGCTTGGTGCGGCCTGTGGACAGTTTTTCCTCGGAGAGCCGCATGGCAGATGGATTCGCTGATTTTTCGGGCCAGAACGCGCCGCGCGTGTGGGCAGTTGGCGCGCTGGTCCGCGCCGTTGCTGATGCCTTGCAGGCCCGTTTCAACCCGGCCAGCGTTCGTGGGGAGATTTCTGGGTTTTCCCGTGCGGCCAGTGGGCATTGCTACTTCTCTTTGAAAGACGACTCGGCCCAGTTGCGATGTGCACTGTTCCGTCGCTCGGCCGATCAGCTGGACTTTGTGCCGCGCGATGGCCAGTTGGTCGAGGCGGTGGGCAAGCTGGATGTGTATGGCCCGCGCGGAGACCTGCAGTTCATTGTGGAGCGGTTGCGGCCGGCCGGGCAGGGTGCATTGCTGGAGCAGTTCTTGTTGCTCAAGGCGCGTCTGGAGGCCCAGGGCCTGTTTGATGTGGCCCGCAAACGGGCGCTGCCCGCCCAGCCAAGCAGCATCGGGGTGGTGACTTCGCTGGGGGCGGCCGCCTTGCGGGATGTGGTCACAAGCTTGCAGCGCAGGGTGCCACACATCCCGGTGGTGATCTATCCGTCGGTGGTGCAGGGGGTGCAAGCGCACGCAGCGCTGTGCGCCGCGCTGCAAACGGCTTACCAGCGCCATCTCAGTCTGGGAGAGAGCGCTGTGTTGCTGCTGGTACGCGGGGGAGGCTCGCTGGAAGACCTTTGGGCCTTCAATGATGAACAACTGGTACGCACCCTGGCCGAAGCGCCGATGCCGGTCGTCAGTGGTGTAGGGCACGAAACGGACTTCACCCTGACCGATTTTGTGGCCGACTTGCGGGCACCCACGCCCACGGCCGCTGCCGAGCTGTGTGCGCCGCCCCGAGAGGAGCGCCTGGGCGAGTTGACGTATTGTTTTGAGCGCATGCAGCAGGCCACCCACCGCCAGCTGGACGTGCGCGCTCAGCGCCTGGACCGGCTGGCCGACCACATGGGCCGTCCAGCCGTGTGGGTGCACCGGCAACGCCAGGCGCTGGTGCAGTGGGAGCACCGCTTGCAGCGGGGTTTGTGGATGCGCAGCCAGTCGCAGCGTGAGCGCCTGCAGATGGCTGGGGCGGCTTTGCCCATCGCTCTGGGCCGGCAGCTCGAAGGCCAGCGCCAACGGCTCGCACGCGCTGGCGCAGCCCTCGGGCTCCTGGACCCGCGCCTGGTGCTGGAACGGGGTTACGCCTGGCTGGCCGATGAGCGCGGTGACGCCATCACGCTGAAGGCGCAGGTCACACCCGGCCAGGCGGTGACCGCCACTTTGAGCGACGGCGAGCTCAAGCTGGTGGTCAAGACGCCCTGAGGGGTCACCTGAAGCCCTGGCCTGGAGGGTCGCAAGAAACCCCTTGAGCCGTGCCGTTGGAGCGGCTGCCTACAATGTGATTTGGTTTCAGGTGCCGGGACGTGTGGTCCTGGCCTTGTCCCCTGGCCCACAACAACCGCAACAAGAGGAACCCCATGGAACACACTTTGCCCGCATTGCCCTACGCGATCGACGCCCTGGCACCCCACTACTCCCAGGAAACCCTGGAGTTTCACCACGGCAAGCACCACAACGCCTATGTGGTCAACCTGAACAACCTGCAAAAGGGCACCGAGTTCGAAGGCATGGACTTGGAGGCCATCGTCAAGAAGTCCAGCGGTGGCATCTACAACAACGCCGCCCAGATCTGGAACCACACCTTCTTCTGGAACTGCATGAAGCCGAGCGGCGGTGGTGAGCCTTCTGGCGCCCTGGCCGCGGCCATCAACGCCAAGTTTGGCAGCTACGCTGCCTTCAAGGAAGCCTTCGTCAAAAGCGCCGTGGGCAACTTCGGTTCTGGCTGGACCTGGCTGGTGAAAAAGGCCGACGGTTCGGTGGACATCGTCAACATGGGCGCTGCTGGTACCCCATTGACCACCGGTGATACCGCTTTGCTGACGGTGGATGTGTGGGAACACG
The DNA here is from genome assembly GCA_036746335.1 of Hydrogenophaga sp. Classification (GTDB taxonomy): domain Bacteria; phylum Pseudomonadota; class Gammaproteobacteria; order Burkholderiales; family Burkholderiaceae_C; genus Hydrogenophaga. Next base: position 4,595 of record DAIOEI010000112.1, read on the forward strand.
CCTACTACATCGACTACCGCAACATGCGGCCGAAGTTTGTCGAAACCTTCCTCGACAAGCTGGTCAACTGGTCGTTTGCCGAAGCCAATTACGCCTGAGCCAGGCGCCGTAGCGTCCTGTGTGGGCTGCTGCGAAGCCTCACAACAAAAAACCCCTTGGCCTTCCGGCAAGGGGTTTTTTTTATGCATGGAGCCCGACGAGGCGTAGCCCGGGAACGGCTGGCGGCTTCAGAGGATGGCGCTGCCTGGGCGCTCGCCCCGCTCGTAAACCACATGCGCACGCCCAACAATCAAGGAATCGAGCGCGCCAATATTGGCCGAGTCCTTGTTGGTGTAGGGCAGCTTCTGCAACACGTAGCGCATGGCGTTCAGGCGCGCGCGCTTCTTGCAATCGCTTTTGATCACGGTCCAGGGCGCATCGGCGGTGTCGGTCTCAAAAAACATCGCTTCTTTGGCCTTGGTGTAATCCTCCCATTTGTCCAGAGAGGCCAGGTCGATCGGGCTGAGTTTCCACTGCTTGAGCGGGTGTGCCTTGCGCTCCCTGAAGCGCCGGCGCTGCTCTTCGCGGCTGACCGAGAACCAGAACTTGATCAGGTGCACACCGCTGCGCACCAGCTGGCGCTCGAATTGAGGTGCCTGGCGCATGAACTCCTGGTATTCGTCGTCGGAACAAAAGCCCATGACGCGCTCCACGCCGGCGCGGTTGTACCAACTGCGGTCGAACAGCACAATTTCCCCCGAGGTGGGGAGGTGTTGCACATAGCGCTGAAAGTACCATTGACCACGTTCGACCTCGGTGGGCTTTTCAAGCGCGACCACGCGTGCGCCACGCGGGTTGAGATGCTCCATGAAGCGCTTGATGGCGCCGCCCTTGCCCGCAGCATCGCGGCCCTCAAACAGAATCACGATCCGTTGCCCGGTCTCCTTGGCCCAGGCCTGCAACTTGAGCAGTTCCACCTGCAGCTGGTACTTGTGTGTTTCATAGACTTTGCGCGAGAGCAGGTTCTTGTAAGGGTATACGCCGCTGCGCCAGTCCTGGTGCAACTGCTCGTTGGGGTCTACCGCATTCTTGCGCTGGCGCTGCTGTGCTCTGGCCTCTCCCTTGAGCAGCTGCCGGATGGCTTTTGCATCGTCTGGCGATGCGCCTTGCAGCACCGCTCTCAAAGAAGTGGCACGCTCAAGCTCGGAGCTGTCTGTCTGACCCAGGATGTCTTTCACCGCCAGCATCTTGCTGGTCTGGCCAGCTTCCATGGCCTCTTGCACCGCTCGCTGGCGTATGCGTTGTGGCCGCTTGCTGCCCGAGGTGTCGCCGGAGGACACCCGCCGGGGAGGACGGGACTCGGACAAGGCCACAGTTTTTTGGGGTTGCCGCGGAACCGGCGCAGTTTTGACCGCTGCTTCCACGGGTTTTTTGACCAGGGAAGAGGCCGGACGGGCGCGGGGTTTTGCGCGACTGGCGGGGCTTGTGGGATTGGTGGCGGGGCTGGGTTCAGGCGTGCCGGGCGTGCGTTCTGTCATGGCTTGGACAAGAAAAGAATGGTCAATCGTTCAGTATGAACCGCTGAGCGGTCTGTGTGTTGATTTTTATCAAGTCAGCTTTTTCACCAACACTTGGCTTCGCCGGTCCCAGTTGTACTTGCGCTTGCGTGCTTCGGGCAGCCAGTCGGGGTTGACCTGCACGAAACCGCGCTTGACGAACCAGTGCATGGTGCGGGTGGTGAGCACAAAAATGCTCTGCAGGCCCTGGGCGCGGGCGCGGGTTTCGATGCGCTTGAGCAGGCGCTCGCCATCGCCCTGGCTCTGGCTTTGCGGCGAGACGGTGAGCGCGGCCATTTCGGCCGTGCGCTCTTCCGGGTAGGGGTAGAGCGCTGCGCAGCCGAAGATCACGCCGTCGTGCTCAATGATGGTGTAGCTGCTGGCGTCGCGTTCGATTTCGGTGCGGTCGCGTTTGACCAGCGTGCCGTCTTTTTCGAACGGTTCGATCAGCGCCAGGATGCCGCCCACATCATCAATGGTGGCCTCGCGCACGGATTCGAGCTTTTCGTCCACCACCATGGTGCCGATCCCATCGTGCACATAAATCTCCAGCAGCAACGAGCCATCGAGCTTGAAGGGGATGATGTGGCTGCGCTCTACGCCGCCCTCGCAGGCGCGGATGCAATGCTGCAGGTAAAAGCCGGGGTCGGTCGGCTGGGTCGGTGCGGGCAGGCTCGCAATCAGGCGCTTGGCGTCGTCCAGCGGCAGTTCGGTGTCGATCTCGCTGTCGGGGTCGTTGGCATCGACCCGGATGCCGGGTACCTCGGCCAGGAAAATCAGCTTGTCTGTCTGCAGCGCCACCGCGACCGAGGTGGCCACGTCTTCCATGCTCAGGTTGAAGGCCTCGCCGGTGGGCGAAAAGCCAAACGGGGAGATCAGCACCAGCGCGCCCATGTCCAGCGA
>DAIOEI010000113.1:0-6996 GCA_036746335.1 Hydrogenophaga sp.
TCGGCGATCAGCAAGCGCACCGCCTGGACCTGCACGATGATGTCAACCAGCGCCACGCCTATGGCCCGCGCCAGGGCCAGTTCCGTATTGGACCAGGGGACTGCTGTGCCCCGGACGATTTCCGACCAGGCGGCAAACGAGCGCCGCGGCGACAGCTCCAGCGGGTTGTCGCTGACCATGGGCTTGGCGGGATTGCCCGCCCATGTGACGGTCTGCAACTGCTCCTTGCGGAACCACAGCAGCCAGTCTGGCTGGCGGGCCGACAGGCGAACACCCAGCACGCCACTGGCCATGGGCGTCAGGCTGGCCAGGCTGGGCTGGGCCTGCCCGACGCAAGCACAGGCAAACGGCTCGTCGTCACGGCTAGGCTGTTGCTGCACCCAGTCCAGCAAGGCACGCAGCTCCGGCGTTGACGGCACTTCGCCACAGGTGAGCACCTCGCCCTCACAAAACAGGGCGGCTCCGGTCGCCTCCAGCGGCTGCAACAGCGTGCGTGGATTGCGCAGCAGCGCGTAGCGCCAGTCCCCCTCGGTGGATGTGGCCTCGACCAGCCGCTGTTCGAGCCGGCGCACCATCAGGGCCACCTGGGCGTGGGCGTAGTTCTCGATGGCGGTGATGCGGGTAGAGGCTACTTCCGACAGCAGATCCACCGCGGCACGCACCGGCGCGCGCAGGTAACGGGGCGCGTAGTGGTGCGCAGCGATCAGACCCCAGAGCTGTCCCTCGCGCACCAGCGAGCCGGTGAGCGTGGCGGTCACGCCCATGTTGCGCAGATACTGCAGATGGATGGGTGACATGCTGCGCAACTGACACATGGACATGTCCAGCGGCTCACCGGTCAGTGGCAGCATTTCGGGCTGCAGGTTGGCGGGCTGGTAATTCACATCAACCAGCATGCGCACCCGGTTGAGCAGGTACAGCGCACGGGCACGCTGCGGTATGTCGGAAGCCGGGTAATGGTGCCCGAGCAGCGAATCCAGCCGGGGATGGCGCGCTTCGGCGATCACCAGACCATGGCCGTCGGGGTCAAACTTGTAGACCAGCACCCGGTCGTAACCGGTCAGGTCCCTCACGACCTGGACCACCGCATCGGCCAGCATGCCGACCGTGGGCGCAGCGGCAAAACGCTGAACAGCGTCACCGAGGCTGCGGGTCATCACCCCGTCACCCAACGGCTCGGCAGCGGGCATGCCGGGCACCGGCTGGTCCACCGGCTCCAGCTCCAGCACCAGACCGCCTCCGGGCAGGCGATGCAAACCACCCTCCAGCCGCCGGGGCTCCCGGCCAGCGCTGCATTGCAGGGCCACCGGTTCGCGCAAGTCGGACTCCCGCTGCAGGCGCACAACCTGCCCGCGAAGTTCGTCGCCCAGCAGCGCCAACGGCTGCTGCAACAGCTCGGCGGGCGCCAGCCCCAGCACATCGAGCACGTTGTGGCTGACCTGCACGATCTGCAGATCGGGCTCGCTCACCACCAGCAGCGCACCGTGCGGCTGCACCGAACCCGCGAGGTGGATGAGTTCGCGCTCGCAGTTGCTCAGATCGGCCTGGCCAAACGGCGGTTCGGTCGCCATGTCCATCAGTTCATCAACGGCGGACCATCGTCGGTCCGGCCGACCCATTCCAGACCGGTCAGGCCATGGGCATTCAGCCGCCCGGCGAGCTCGGACATGCTCAGGCCCAACAACTCGGCAGCGACGGTGCGAGCGCCCTCAGCCCGCTGCAAGGCCATCAGGATCAGCAGACGCTCGGCACGCTGGGCCACCTGTGCCAGCAAATCCTGCAGAGGCAGCTCGCCAACCCGCCCTGCGATGTCCGCCAGATCGGGAAAGAGCGCATCGGGCGCCAGCGCCGCCGGACCAATGGGCCGCAGTGTGAAGCCCAGACATGCCTGCTCACCTTCGGTCATGAGGGTTGCAGTGGCTTCCAGCCAGCGCGCGGGCTGAGCCGGCGCGGCCAGCCGCACCCGAACGCGGGTTGCCATGCCGACCGCGTTGGTCCGCTCAATGAGCTGCGACCAGATGCCCTCGGCTGGGCCAAGCATGTCGCTCAGCGTTCGGCCCAGCGCCTGGTTCTCGACCGTGACGCCCGCCAGGCGCAGAAACGCCGGGTTGGCCATCTGGATGCGGCCAACGGAGTCGGTCATGACCACGGCGTCCGGCGTGCTCTCGACAAACTCGGCCATGACCGCCAGGGTGGAGCTGCCCGCAGCCGCTCCTTGTTCATGACGCAGACGCAGCATCAACTGGCGTTCATGACCGTGCCGGAACAAAGTGGCGGCCACGTCCAGCACACCCCGCCCCTGCGGCGCCCGCACCCGGATTTCGCCTGACCGACCACTGGTGCGGGCGCTGCAGAGCAACTCCGTCACCGCCGCCTGCATCGAAGGCGGTAGCCAGACCGCCAGCGCTTGCTGGGCACGCAACGGCTCGGCCCAGCCGAGCGCAAGCCCGAAGGCCTTGTTGGCCTCGATCAGGACGAGGTCCTCGGCCTGCAGAACCGCCACTCCATCGCTGGCTACCTGAAACAGCGTGCGGTAGCGGGCCTCACTCTGGCGCCGTTGCCAGAACTGACGTTCCAGATCCTGCTGCGCATCCACCAGCCGCTGCTGGATCGCAGCAACTGCCCGCAGATCACGCCCCACCGCCAGCACCGGCCCGCCCTCACCCAGCCGGATGGCCGACCAGGTCATCGGAATCTCGCTGCCGGACGGGCTCGGGTGGTTGACCTCGCGGCGGCGTGTGACCCCGTTGGTCTGCACCTCTTGGAGCAGCATTTCGATCTTGCGGCGTGTACCGTCAGTGGCCGTATCCACCCAGCGCTGCCCCACCCAACCCGAGCCTGGATTCACCAAACCGGACTCACTCTGGGACACGCTGCAGATGACACCATCCGGATCGATCACGATCGCGATGTCGCTGGCCACGCGCGCGATCGTGGCTGCCAGCTCGGGTGCGAGCGGCGAAAGGGCACTCAAGTCAGGCGCTAAGGGGGAGGATGTCACCAGCGAACACCTTTGGCGTGGCAGGGGCGGCGCCGAACTCCTGCAAGCCAAACCCGCCTTCCGAGCGCAGACAAGATCTGAGAGGCAGAGATGGTGCAGACCAACGGTTCAGCCGTGTGCGACGAGTATAGGTGTGAACTCCATACTGCTGTTGGCAGGCAAACCCTCATCCAGCCAGCGGACCTGCGGTCAAACCACATTGCGACACGGCCGCCGCGCGCGCGGGGCTGGCTTGAGGCAGATGCCAGAACCAGCTGGGCGCGGCTACTTCAAATCCCCGGCCAGACTCGCCAGCGTCTCGGGCGCGATCTGCACATGGGCGGGATAGTGCGTGTGGTCGCAACCGAGCTTGACAGCAGCGCCGGCCTGAATCGCGGCGCGCATGGGAGGGGTGAACTCGAAGCGCACAAAATGCACAGCACTCGTTTTGACTTCGTTTTCACGGTCCAGGTCTTCGTCGGCAATGGCATACACGCGGCTCATGCCCTCGACCTCGACGAACAGGCGGTCTTCCACACCGATCAGGCGCGCCAGCTCGCGCTTGCGCTCGTTGATGTCGGTGTACTCGATCATCATGGTGGCCTTCCAGTTGCTGCCATCGGGCACCAGCGGCGCGTAGGCCTCAATTTCCTGCAGGATGCCGTCTTCTTCAAAGACTTTCTCAATGCGCAGCATTTCCTGGATCTGGTAGCGGATGGTGGTCTCGCTCTCGAACTGCAGGTTGATGTGTTCGCCGAGTTGAACGCTGCGCAGTTTGCGGTGAGCAATGACCTCGGGCTTGTGTTGCTTGCGCCACTTGCTGTAAGCCTCAAGGCTCATGAGGTTCTCGGGGGTGATGTGTCCGGTGAGTTGCATGGTGGTCTTTCCTTCAAAGTTTCGCCGTCGGGCCGCCCCAAGGCGAAACGCACCCCCTCGGGGGGCAGCGATCCGCGCAGCGGTGGAGCGTGGGGGAGTCAAGCTCTGCCGTCGGGCCGCCCCAAGGCGAAGCGCGCCCCCTCGGGGGACAGCGACCCGCGCAGCGGTGGAGCGTGGGGGCTGTCATTTCAAACCGTACGCTTTGGCAACCAGGGAGATCGGGTGTTGCAGTTCGGGCGCACCCAGGCCGTTGACTTCAAAACCTTGCGCAATGTGATGACCGCCCAGCGGGCAGTCGGAGCTGATGTAGTCGGGCTTGGCGCCGTCCTTCATGGTGGCCATGGCTTTGAACACCGGCTTGCCGATTTTCATGGCGGTCTGGTGACTGCCCTTCTTGACGCCGTAGGTGCCCGCATGGCCGGAACAGCGCTCGATGGTGTTGATGGTGGTCTCGGGGATCAGCTTGAGCATTTCTTCGGTCTTGCGCCCGATGTTCTGCACCCGCCCATGACAAGGAATCTGGTAGCTCACGTTGCCGAGCTTCTGGGGGAATTCGGTCTTGAGCAGGCCGTCGCGCTTGCGCGCCATGAAATACTCAAACGGGTCCCACATGGCTTCCTTGACCAACTGGGTATCGGCATCGTCGGGGAACATGAGCGGGAGTTCCTGCTTGAACATCAGCGCACAGCTGGGCACCGCAGCCAGGATGGCGTAGCCGTCTCTGGCGTACTTCGCCAGCACCGGGATGTTGGCTTCCTTGCTGGCCTGCACCGAATCCAGGTCGCCCAGCTCCAGCTTGGGCATGCCGCAGCATTTTTCCTTTTCGACCAGGGTGTAGGGGATGTTGTTGTGGTCGAGCACCTTGAGCAGGTCCATGCCGATGCCAGGCTCGTTGTAGTTGATGTAGCAGGTGGAGAAGATCGCCACCTTTCCCGGCGTTTTTTCACCGTCCACCACCTCGCTGGCCTGGGCCTTAGGAGCCGCCGAGCGGAACTTCTTGCTGGCCAGCTCGGGCAACCAGGCGTCTTTGTCCACGCCCAACAGGTTCTCCATCATGCCGCGCGCCATCTTGGTCTTGTTCACCGCGTTGGCCACCTGCACCACGACCGGAATGCCGGCAAAACTGCCGTGCACATCGGTGGAGGCCAGGAACTGCTCGGCCTTGCCGACCTCACCCTTCTTGAACTTGATCGCCTTGGCTCGCAGCATGGTGTGCGGAAAGTCGAGGTTCCACTCGTGCGGCGGCGTGTACGGACACTTGGTCATGTAGCACAGGTCGCACATGTAGCACTGGTCCACCACCTTCCAGTAGTCTTCCTTCTTGACGCCATCGACTTCCATGGTTTCGCTCTCGTCGACCAGATCGAACAGCGTGGGGAACGACCCGCACAGGCTCACGCAGCGGCGGCAGCCATGGCAGATGTCAAAAATGCGCTCCAGCTCGACAAAGCATTCTTCTTCGTCGTAAAAGTCGGGGGTTTTCCAGTCCAGCGCGTGCCGTGTAGGCGCTTCCAGGTTGCCTTCTTTGGCCATCGTTCTTGTCCTCGTCTGTGCGGGTTGGATCGTGGGTTTTTTGAAAATGCTCGGCGCAACCGAGCACTTGCAAAAACGCCCTTCTCAGCGAAGGGCTGTTTTACCCCAGGGCGCCGCGGACCTGGCTTTGCCAGGCCGCCAGCGCCGCCCCCTTGAGGGGGTCGCGCGCAGCGCGGCGGGGGTGGACCAATCAGTCCACCAGTTCGTTCAGCGCTTTTTGATAGCGGTTGGCGTGCGAACGCTCGGCCTTGGCCAGGGTTTCGAACCAGTCGGCGATTTCGTCAAAACCTTCCTCGCGGGCGGTCTTGGCCATGCCGGGGTACATGTCGGTGTACTCGTGGGTTTCGCCTGCGACCGCCGATTCCAGGTTCTGGCGGGTGCTGCCAATCGGCAGGCCGGTGGCCGGGTCGCCGGACTGCTCCAGGAACTCCAGGTGGCCGTGGGCATGACCGGTCTCGCCTTCGGCGGTGGAACGGAACAGCGCCGCCACATCGTTCTGGCCTTCCACGTCGGCCTTGTTCGCGAAATACAGGTAACGGCGGTTGGCCTGGGATTCGCCGGCAAAGGCGTCCTTCAGGCACTGCTCGGTTTTCGAACCTTTCAATGCAGCCATGGAATCATCTCCTAGTGGGGGTTGGAAAAAGCGCCCAGCCGGGCACTCTTTCAAAGCGCCAACGGCTGCGACTAGAGAACCTTAAGCAATGTTGATCAACAGGTCCAATTGCCCCAGGCTATATGACACATCGTCAGCAACTATCAAGAGGGAGGGGCTGATAATGATTCTTATCAATGCACCTGGCATGCGGGAAAACCCCTGCAAAAAATGCGGGTCACAGCCGCGAACCAAGCCACCGCTCTACAACGATTTTCGCAACCCTCTGGCCCTTCAGGACGGGAACGTGGTCGAATAAAATGGGGGGTCTTCCCGAGATCACCCTGACGGCGCCCTGCGGGGCGCCGTTGCATTTTTGCGCCCAACCCATGTCAGACACCCTGCTTCAACCCGGCCTGTTATCGCTCTCCAAATCGTTCGAGCCCGCCGCACTCGAAGCCCAGTGGGGGCCGGAGTGGGAGCGGCGCGGCTACGGTGTGGCGGGCTTCCGAGGCAGCTCGGCCCCCAGCGCCGAGGCCGCTGCCGCAGGCAAGAACTTCGCCATCCAGTTGCCGCCACCCAACGTGACGGGCACGCTGCACATGGGTCACGCGTTCAACCAGACCATCATGGACTCGCTCACGCGCTACCACCGCATGAGCGGTTTCAACACCGCCTGGATTCCCGGCACCGACCACGCCGGCATTGCCACGCAGATCGTGGTCGAGCGCCAGTTGCATGAAAAAGGCATCAGCCGCCACGACATGGGGCCCACGCCCGCAGAAGCGCGCAAGAACTTTGTGGCCAAGGTCTGGGAATGGAAGGAACAGTCGGGCAACACCATCACCACCCAGATGCGCCGCATGGGCGACAGCGTGGACTGGAGCCGCGAGTACTTCACCATGGACGACAAGCTCTCGACCGTGGTGACCGAAACCTTCGTGCGCCTGTACGAGCAGGGCCTGATCTACCGGGGCAAGCGCCTGGTCAACTGGGACCCGGTGCTGATGTCGGC
>DAIOEI010000114.1:0-6964 GCA_036746335.1 Hydrogenophaga sp.
TTTTCCCGGTTCTGCATCGGCAAATAACCCTGACGGCTTTGGGTGGTCTGCGCGGAGAGCGGCCTTTGGACAGACACGTTTCTTGCCCAGGCGGCCAGAAAAGCCCTTTGATTCACACCCTGTTTCTGGCATCGCTCACGGCAACGCGCCGCATACTGTGCGCATGTCGATCTTTACTTGGTGGTCTTCCAAAAAAGCGTCGCCCGGTGCCACTGCGGGGCGTGGCAAACCGCGCCGCTCGTTCCGTGAGACCACGTTGCCCCTGATGTCACCCCGCCGAGGCAGGCGCATGTTGCGGCGCGAGCAGATGTTTTCCGTGGTGCGCGAGTCCTTGATTCGGGCGGGTGTGTTGTCCACCAGTTACCAGTTCAAGGTGTTGACGCTGGATGCTCTGGGAGACAGCTTTATTGTGTTGATCGAGCTTTCTTTGGATGGGCATGCCATGCCCGATGAATACTTGCTCGAAATCGAGCACTGGATCCAGGACACCGCCCGGCGGCGCCATGAAATGGGTGTGCAGTCTGTCTACTGGCGCCGCAGGGCATCCCCAGACCCGCAGGCCGGTGTGCTCAAAGCCGCCGTGCCCGCGCAGGCCCACCGGGAAACCACATCCAACCAGCCTACCGCTTTGCCGGTGCCGGAGATGGCCTTGTCATCATCGCGTGTGCAACCGGTGTCCGCTGACGAAGTGCAGGCGTTCAGGAAAGCACTGCAGGCACCAGCACTGCCGCGTCATCCGGTGGACGCACCTGCTGACGCACACACACCTGAATTGCACAGCGATTTTTCGGCTCTGAGCGAAACCCAGTACGGAAAACTCTGAAGTGGCTGGCGGGGTCAGTGCCCGTCGAACTGCAGGAGCGTGAACAGCGGCAGTTGACTCTCCCGCAACTTGGCAGAGCCACCGAGCTCGGGCAGATCGACGATGGCCGCGCCTTCGATCACCTCGGCACCCAGCTTTTCCAGCAACCGGCGCCCTGCCATCATGGTGCCGCCGGTGGCGATCAGGTCGTCGATCAGCACCACCCGATCACCGGTCTTGACCGCGTCCGTGTGCAGCTCCACCGTGGCGCTGCCATATTCAAGCTCGTAGGTTTCTTCCACGGTCGTGAACGGCAGCTTGCCCTTTTTGCGGATGGGCACAAAGCCCAGGCCCAATTCGTAGGCCACCACCGAACCGATGATGAAGCCGCGTGCGTCGAGGCCCGCGATCACGGTCGGGCGCAAGGCGGGGTCCATGTAGCGATGGACGAAGGTGTCGATCAGCACACGAAACACCTTGGGGTCCTGAAGCAGGGGGGTGATGTCGCGAAACTGAACGCCCGGCGCCGGCCAATCGGGCACGGTGCGAATATGGCTTTTGAGGTAGGCAGAGGTGTCCATCACCCCATTATGCTGATGCCGCTGCTCAGATGTTGAATGCCAGGCTGGTGGAGAGGGCGCTTGCGTCAAACGAGCGGGCGCTGGGCTTCAGGCCTTGCCAGAGAGCAACTTCTCTTCGGCCAGTGCCAGGGCTGCAGCTGTTCCATTGAGCACGAGGGTGTCACCGCCCTGAAGCACGGTTTCTCCAGTGAACGGTTCGGCTCTGCCGTTGCCCCGGCGCAGACTGACCACGCGCACTTCCATAGCATCCAGCATCAGGCTGTCCAGGCGCCGACCGACCTTGCGCCCGCCGGGCGGTACAGTGACCGTGGTCAGCCTTTCATGGTCCACTTCGTTGAGGGTATCGTCGTCTGCCCCGTGGAAGTACCCTTTGAGGAGTTTGTAGCGCGCATCGCGCTGGTCCTGCACCAACCGGATCACCCGCCGCATCGGCACGCCCACCAGCGCCAGGGCGTGGCTGGCCAGCATGAGGCTGGCCTCGATGGCCTCGGGCACCACCTCGGTCGCACCCGCCTGGCGCAACTTGGCGTCGTCGGCGTCGTCGATGGTCCGCACCACCACGGGTACCTGGGGCGCGTGTTCGTGCGCGTGATGCAGCACCTTGAGCGCGCTGGCGGTCTCGATGTAAGTGATGACGACCGCGCTGGCCCGGTGCAGGCCGGCGGCCATAAGCGCCTGAAGGCGCGCGGCATCGCCGAACACCACCGAGTGCCCGGCGGCGGCGGCCTGGCGCACGCGATCGGGGTCGAGGTCCAGCGCCATGTAGGGAATGCCTTCTGCTTCCAGCAGGCGTGCCAGGTTCTGCCCGCACCGGCCGTAGCCGCAAATGATCACATGCTTGTCGGCACTGATGGCCTTGCGTGCGATGCTGGTCATTTGCACCGATTGCATCAGCCAGTCGCTGCCCACCACGCGGGTGACGATGTCGTTGGTGTACATGATCACGAAGGGCGTGGCCAGCATGGACAACACCATCGAGGCCAGGATCGGGTTGAACAGTTGTGGGGGAACCAGGTTGTTCTGCCCTGCCAGCGTCAGCAACACAAGACCGAACTCGCCGGCCTGCGCCAGGTACAAACCCACGCGCAGCGACACCCCCATGGGCGCACCAAATGCACGCGTCAGACCTGTGATCAGGGCCAGCTTGAAGGCCAGAGACAGCGACAGCAGCAGCAAGACCAGGGGCCAGCGATCGAGTACCAGGCGCCAGTCCAACATCATGCCGATGGTGATGAAGAAAAGCCCCAGCAGCACGTCGTGGAACGGCCGGATGTCGGTTTCCACTTGGTGCTTGTACTCGGTCTCGGAGATCAACATCCCGGCCACGAAGGCACCGAGCGCCAGCGACAGACCAGCGTGTTCGGTCAGCCAGGCCAGGCCCAGCGTGATCAGCAACAGGTTGAGCATGAACAGCTCTTCGCTCTTTTGCCGCGCCACCAGCGTGAGCCACCAACGCATGACCTTCTGACCCCCGGTGAGCAAAATGCCCAGGAGCAGCACTGCCTTGACCAGCGCCAGGCCCAGCGCGGGCAGCAAGTCTTCGGGCGCCGCCGCCAGGGCAGGAATGAGCACCAGCAAGGGGACGACGGCCAAGTCCTGGAACAACAGAATGCCCACCACACGTTTGCCGTGTTCGGACTCCAGCTCCAGCCGCTCGGCGACCAGTTTGATGACAATGGCCGTGCTGCTCATGGCCATGACGCCACCGAGTGCCAACGCGATTTGCCATGAAATGTTCCACCAGGTGGGTAACAGCAGGGTCATACCCAGCGACGCAGCCGTGGTGATCAGTATGGTGAAAACAACCTGCGACAAACCCAGTCCGAACACATAGCGCTTCATGGTGCGCAGCTTGGGCAAACTGAATTCCAGGCCGATGACGAACATCAGGAACACCACACCGAACTCAGCGAGGTAGCGCACGCCGCTGGAGTTTTGTGCCAGCGCCAGCGCGTTGGGCCCGATCACCACACCCACCACCAGGTAGCCCAGCATGGGCGGCAGCTTGAGCTGGCGGCACGCCACCACCCCGAGCACAGCGGCCAGCAGGTACAGCAGGGTGATATCGAGCGAATTCATTCGACCGATTATTACCGCCGCTCCCCGTGGCAGCGGCGCTGGCGCGACCGCGGATGCCCAGGGTCGGGGCGATAATCCGGACATGACCCTGCCCCCCACTTTCGACCCGCCACGGGTTCTGGCCCTGGCCCGAGAAACCCTGGACATCGAGGCCCAGGCGGTGCTGGCCATGGCGGCTCGGCTGGACACCCGGTTTGTGCACGCTGTGGCGCTGCTGCTCGATTGCCGCGGGCGCGTGGTGGTGATGGGCATGGGCAAGAGCGGCCACATCGGTCGCAAGATCGCCGCCACCCTGGCCTCGACCGGTACCCCCTCGATGTTTGTGCACCCGGCCGAGGCCAGCCACGGCGACTTGGGCATGATCACCCCGCAGGACGTGTTGCTGGCGTTCAGTAACAGCGGCGAGGTCGAGGAACTCACCACCATCCTGCCCCTGATCAAGCGCATGGGCGTGCCGCTGGTGGCCTTCACCGGACGCCCGTCCTCGACGCTGGCACAGCACGCCGATGTGGTGCTCGACACCTCGGTGGCCAAGGAAGCCTGTCCGCACAACCTGGCGCCCACGGCCAGCACTACTGCTCAGTTGGCGCTCGGCGACGCTTTGGCCGTGGCGCTGCTGGACGCGCGCGGCTTTAAGGCGGACGATTTCGCCCGTTCGCATCCCGGCGGAGCCCTAGGCCGCAAGCTGCTCACCCATGTAAGCGACGTGATGCGCAGCGGCGACGACGTGCCCCGCGTGAGCCTGGAGGCGGACCTGATGACGCTGATGCGCGAGATCAGCGCCAAGGGGCTGGGCATGAGCGCCATCGTCGATGCCGACGAGCGGGTGCTGGGCATCTTCACCGACGGCGATCTGCGCCGGCTGATCGAAAAAAGCGGCAGCAGCGCCGATCTGCGCACGCTCAGTGCCGCCGAGGTGATGCACCCCAAGCCCCGCACCGTGTTGGCTGACGCGCTGGCCGTGGTCGCCGCCGACCTGATGGAGGCCAGTCGCATCACCAGCGTGCTGGTGGTTGATGCCGAGGGCCGCCTGTGCGGGGCACTCAACAGCAATGATTTGATGCGTGCGAAAGTTATTTGATTTCCCCGCGCCGCTTGCGGTGTCACCCCCCAGGGGGCGGCGCTGGCGGCCTGGCAGAGCCAGTTCCGCTGCGCCTTGGTTTGAAGGTCTCTTGTTCTCTCCGGTTAGCATTGCCTCATGTCCCTGGAACTTCCGCCTCTTCGACCAGTGCTGAACTTTGATCCTGCGCTGTTGCTGCGGGCGCAGCCGGTGCGGGTGGTGTTCTTTGATGTGGACGGCGTGCTCACCGACGGCGGCCTGTATTTCACCGAGGCCGGTGAGGCGATCAAGCGGTTCCACACGCTGGACGGCCACGGCATCAAGCTGCTGCAGCGCGCGGGCATCACGCCGGCGGTGGTCAGTGGGCGCGACTCGCTGGCGCTGCGCACGCGCCTGGGAGCGCTGGGTGTGACGCACACCCGCTTTGGCACCGAGGACAAGTGTCCTGCGGCTGAGGCCATCCTGGAGGAGCTGGGCCTGGACTGGTCGGCAGCAGCGGCCATGGGCGACGACTGGCCCGACCTGCCCATGCTGCGGCGCGCGGCCCTGGCCTGCACCCCGCCCACGGCGCACCCCGAACTGCTGGCGCTGGCCCACCATGTGACCACCCGGCCCGCCGGCGCCGGCGCGGTGCGCGAACTGTGCGACCTTCTGCTGGTGGCCAACGGGTGTTATGCAATAGAACTGGGGAAGGCGGGCGCATGAATACGCCATTGAGTCTGCCCAGCCCGTCCCGCCGGTCCAGACGTTCGGTCTGGCGGCGGGCGTGGGATGTCTTTTCGTTGTACCTGCCCGTGCTGCTGATGATGGGACTGGCTTTCACCACCTACTTGTTGCTGCAGGCCACGCCTGCGCCTGAGGAGCCTGAGCCGGAGTTGCCGGTCAGCAGCGAGCCCGACTACATCATGCGGCGCTTCTCGGTGCGGGTGTTTGCGCCGGGAGGGGCAATGCAAAACGAGGTTTTCGGTTCGGAAGCCAGGAACTACCCGGACACGCAGCGAACGGTGATCGATGACGCTCGCGTTCGCAGTTACAGCGCACAAGGACAACTCTCTACGGCCAGCGCCAAGCAGATCATCAGCAACGCGGAGGGCACCGTCTTCGAGCTGATGGGAGAGGCACAGGTGGTGCGACAGGCTGGTCGGAACGCAGCAGGGCAGCGTCTGTCGCGACTGGAGTTCCACGGTGAGTTCCTGCGCGTGAGCACCGACCCCGAATGGGTCGAGTCCGATCAGCCGGTATTGCTGGTGCGCGACGGCGACCAGATCACGGCCGACACCCTCCGGTATGTGGGTGATGGCCAGGTAGCGGATCTCACCGGGCAGGTCCGTGCAACGCTGGCTCCCCGCAACCCGTGAATCCATCGAACGAACCCATAACGCGGAACGCCGCTGAAGCCAGCACGCCTTTGGGTGACACGCCGCTGGTGTTCATTACGGGGGCATCCAGTGGAATCGGGCAGGCATTGGCGCAGTGTTATGCCAGACAGGGGTTTCGACTCGCGCTGGTGGCCAGGCGCACCGAATTGCTCAGTGCCTGGGCGGCTGCTCAAGGGCTGGGTGCCGAGCGGTGCGCGGTTTACGGGGCCGACGTCTCAGAAGTGGGTAGCCTGCAGGCAGCGGCAGCGCAATGTTTGTCGCAACAGGGCGTACCCGACGTTGTGATTGCCAACGCCGGCATCAGTGTTGGCATGGACACAGGGCATGCCGAAGATCTGGAAGTCATGGCGCGAACGTTTGCTGTCAACAACGTGGGGATGGCCGCAACTTTTCAGCCATTTCTCGCTGGTATGAAGCGGCGGGGAAGCGGTGTGCTCGTGGGTGTGGCCAGTGTGGCCGCGATTCGCGGCTTGCCCGGCCACGGAGCCTATTGCGCCAGCAAGGCGGCGGTGGTGGCTTATTGCGAAAGCTTGCGGGGTGAGCTGCGTGGCAGCGGGGTGGCTGTCGTGACCCTGTTACCCGGTTATGTAGACACGCCGCTGACCCGAAAAAACCGCTACGCCATGCCTTTTCTGATGCATCCCGGTGTGTTCGCCGAGCAGGCTTGTGCCGCCATTCGAGCCCGCGTGAGCTACCGCGTGATTCCATGGCAAATGGGCCTGGTGGCCAAGTTGCTGCGTCTGTTGCCGAATGCGCTGTTTGATCGGCTTCTGCAAGGGCGCCCGCGCAAACACCGGGCAGGCCCGCAAGACGGGTAATTGTTCTGCGCCACCATCAAAAAAGGCCTGCGGGTGGCAGGCCTTTGACAGACGGGTAACGGGTCAGCGTTTGCCCATCATGCCACCCAGCATGCCCATCAGTGCACCGGCATCCAGGCCTTTGCCGCCCTGAGCGCCACCCAGCAGGGCGCCCAGACCACCGAGACCATTGTCGGCAGGGATCTGGCCCTGCGGAGTCAGCTTGTCGATCAGGTCGGGCAAGAGGTCTGCCACCGTGGCCGAAG
>DAIOEI010000115.1:0-6945 GCA_036746335.1 Hydrogenophaga sp.
GCCAGATCTGCGGTGATGATGGCGCCGCTTTGAAACCCTGCGAAAGCCCCTGCGTCCAATCCGACCGACGGACTTGAGGAGACATCCAGCGCGCCCGTGAGCACGCAGTCCCCGCTCTGGCGCACCGCATCCACCAGCATCTGACCCATGCGCCCGCTGGCACCAGCCACGCAAACACGGTGCGCGGCGGCCGCATGAACGGCGCTCACCGCGACTCTCCCGGCACTTCCAGTGGCGGATAGTTTTGCCCGGACGGCCGCTGAGCGCTGGGAGCAGCCTCCGCTGGCTTAGAAGGAAACCGTTTGAGCTGTTCGTCGGTGGCTTGCAGCGCAGGAATGGCCCCGCTTTGGCGGCGCACATCCAGTGAGGCGACAAACTCGGCCTCGCTGGGCAGCTCGTCCGACACAAAACGCTCCAGCGCTTCGCCTTGAAAGAACACCGTCAAGCGGCGTTGCTGTGGCGGCTGACCCTGCCGCTTGAAAGTGAACACATAGTCCCAGCGGTTGGCGTGAAAAACGCTGGCGAGCAGGGGGGAACCAAGCAAATCACGCACTTGTTGCCGCGACATGCCGGACTGCAGCAGCTGCGCCTGCTCCCGGGTCACCACATTACCTTGCACGATGTCGATCTGGTAAGGAGTCACCAGGCCGCCCAGCGTCGGCACCTTATTCGACAAAGGCCCGCTGCAAGCGCCCAGCAGACCGGCCAACACCAACAAGCATGCACCCGCTGTTGATACGCGTACCCGGCTGGAGGAGAAACGTCCGAAATTCATCAAGCGCATACAAAATACCCGGAAAACGCGCATCACAGGCATCTCCTGCATGGAGGTGCCGCCTTGGCAGGCGTACGCGATATGATGGAATCATTGTAGCCGCCGGGTTCCGTCCGGGCCTGAACACCGGCCTCCCGCCTGGAGGCTCTTGATAGCAAGCGCTGCCTTGCCCCCTGCCCTCCCTTTTGTGCCTTTGCCCCGACATGACCAATATCGACGAACTCAAAAGCACAGGCCTGAAGGCCACTTTGCCCCGACTGAAAATCCTGGAAGTGTTCCAGACGGCCAAGCAGCGGCACATGACGGCAGAAGACGTGTACCGGGTTTTGCTGGAGAGCCATTCGGACATCGGCTTAGCCACGGTCTACCGCGTGCTGATGCAGTTTGAACAGGCGGGTTTGCTCACACGCAGCAATTTCGAGTCCGGCAAGGCGGTCTACGAACTCAACGAGGGACAACACCACGACCATCTGGTGTGTCTGGACTGCGGGCGGGTGGAGGAGTTCTTCGACCCGGAAATTGAAAAACGCCAACAGATCGTGGCCAAGTCCCGGGGGTTCGTGTTGCAGGAGCATGCTTTGTCGCTCTACGCTCAATGCAGCAAGACCGACTGCCCACACCGCAGCAGCCCCAAGCGCTGAGCTTTCAGCCCCCGCGCGACATGGCCGCCCTGTGGCGGGCCACAAATTCCTGGTAGGTATCGATGCCCCGCAACTGCAGAATGGTGTTGCGCACCGCGGCCTCGACCAGCACAGCGATGTTGCGTCCTGCCACAACCTGAATCACCGCCTTGCGCACCGCCACACCGAGCACATCCTGGTACAGGGGCTCATGAGGCATGCGGTCGTAATCGCGCTCCATGGTCTCCTTGCGAACCAGATGCACGATCAGGGACAAGCGCATCTTGCGGCGCACCGCCGTTTCACCAAAGATGGCCTTGATATCCAGCAGACCAATGCCCCGCACCTCCAGCAGGTTCTGCAACAAGTCGGGGCAACGGCCCTCAATGCTGGTCTGGTTGATGCGAAAAAGGTCTACCGCGTCATCGGCCACCAACCCGTGTCCGCGCGAAATCAGCTCCAGGCCAAGCTCGCTTTTGCCCAGACCCGACTCGCCCGTGATCATCACGCCCATGCCCAGAATGTCCATGAACACACCATGCATGGACGAGCGGTCGGCAAAATGGCGCGAGAGATAGGCACGCAGCACGTCCACCACAAATGCGGCCGGCTCGGGCGTGGCAAACATGGGAATCTGCGCCCGTTCGCACATGGCCAGCAGGGCTTCAGGCACAGCCTGCCCATCGGCCACCACCAACACCGGCGGCTCAAGGGTCACGATGCGCGAGACGCGCCTGCGGTTGTCTTCTTCGTTGTTGCCCGTGAGGTAGTCCACCTCGCGCACACCCACCACCTGCACCCGGTAGGGATGGATGTAATTGAGGTAACCCACCAGATCGGCCCCCGATCTGGCCTCGCGGATCGCCACCTCGTCGAACTTGCGCTCAGAAGCCCCCAGGCCCGCCACCCACTGCCACTTCAGGGCATCGCGGTGGTCTTCAAACAGCACATCGGCGCTGACAACGGTGGGTTTCATGCAGCAAAGAGACCCTGCAATTGGCAGGGTCTATGCACCAAACCGAATTTCAGGCTGCTGCCTGTGCGGACTGCCATTGGGTGATCAGACCATGCAGGAGGTCGGCATCTGCGGTCGTCTTCATGCGCTCACGCAAAACACTGTCACTGAGCAGTTCCGCAATTTCGGAAAGGATCTCAAGGTGTTTCTGTGTTGCAGCCTCCGGCACCAGCAGAAAGATCATCAACTGCACCGGCTGCTCGTCGGGCGCATCAAAACCGATGGGACTGGCCAGCTGGAAAACCGCAGCCAGCGGCTGCTTGAGGCCCTTGATCCTGCCATGCGGGATGGCGACACCGTGCCCAAGACCGGTAGAGCCCAGGCGCTCCCGTGCGAACAGGCTGTCGGTGATCAGCGCGCGGTTCAGGCCGTGTTGTGACTCGAACAACAAGCCCGCTTCTTCAAAAGCGCGCTTTTTGCTGGTTGCGTCGACGCTGACAAGCACTTGCGCCGCGGGCAATATGGCAGATAGTCGGTTCATGTAGTCCTCTCGGACCGCGAATTATGCCGAGTTGGGCGGCGTTGGCTAGTCTGAAAAGACAAAAAAGCCGCTTGACTTTTCAAGCGGCCTGTTGCAGTGCAACATGGGGCGGCTCCCACATTGGTACCGCCAATTACCCTTTTCACATCAAGCGCTTGGCCGAATCGTGGTGGTGCTCCTGGGTGCGGTCTTTGTAACGCAGGACCTGCCGGTCCAGCTTGTCGGCCAGGTCGTCTACCGCAGCGTACAAATCGGCGTGGGCGCTTTCGGCAAACAGGTCTTTGCCCTTGACGTGTATGTTGCACTCGGCTTTTTGCCGCAAGTCTTTCTCTTTGAGGTTGTCTACCGTCAGCAGCACCTTGATGTCGACCACCTGATCGAAATGACGGGAAATGCGCTCCAGCTTGGTCGTGACATAACCACGCAGGGCGGGGGTGACCTCGAGGTGATGACCGCTGATTGTCAAGTTCATGAATGAGCCTCCTTATGCTCCGGGTTGACACAAGTCGCTGAAGCTTTCGCCCAGCAACCACGGGAACGTATGAGTCCACTATGCCGGTGAAAGTGCCCCGATGCAAGCTTGCAGCGCAGCAATTGGGCCGATCGTGTACCTAGGCATTCACCCGGCATCCGGCCTGAGCCCATCTTTGCTACAGGCGCCCCAAAAGAACCGGGCACGGGAGCCGCGCTGTCACAACACTTTGAAGAGCTTCTCGCGCAATTCCGGCAAGCGGCGAGCCCCTGCGCCATGGTCGCCCATGCTGCGCGCCCAGGCATGGTAGACCTTGCGAACTTCCTCGGTCCCCTGGGCATGAAAAATGTCGTGGATCAGCGAAATGCGCATCTGCTGCCCAATGATGGCGTTGACCGAATTGATCATGAAGTTGCGCGCCATTTCATTGTCTTGGGCCGAGCGGGTGTCTGCGGGGGGCAGGTGTGCGAGCGTATCGGCTTCGGCTGGAGGCGCCGCCGCTGGCGGTGCGCCGCTTGCGACCTCAGGGACTTTGGACGGCGCCGGTCTCGCCGTTGCCACCACCTCGATGCAGCCCCGGTCCAGCAACTCCTTGAGGACCGCATCAATATCGCCAACTCCCGCCAGGAAGGTCGCCAATTCGGCACCGCGCCGCTTGCCGTCCACCAGCACCAGAATGCGCCGAACCAAAGGCGAGAGCCCCAGCGAGCGGGACGGAATTTCTTGCTGGCCCACGGACGTTTTGGCGAAAACGGCGGCAGACAGTTCAAGCGTTTCAGACATGCACAGGATCAGTTGGTGGTAATCCTCCCCGCGACCGCAGATTTATAGGTCATGCAGGCCCAACCCACAAGCGGGGAAAGCCATGCCCTTCAAGCCGACGGGCGGACTTGACAAATACAGGCGGCACCAAGCGGCCCGCCAAACCCACCCAAGCGCTCAGGACGGCGCTTGCAAGGCAGCCTCCAGCGCATCCACGAACATGGCCGGAACGTCGAACCCGGTCTGGTCGTGAATCTCCTGAAAACAGGTCGGGCTGGTGACATTGATTTCAGTCACACGGTTGCCGATCATGTCCAGCCCCACCAGCAGAAGTCCGCGCGCGGCCAGCACCGGCGCGATCGCCTCGGCCACGGCGCGGTTTTCGTCCGACAGCGGCTGCGCCACACCCTTGCCGCCAGCAGCCAGATTGCCACGAACCTCGCTGCCTTGCGGAATGCGCGCCAGCACAAACGGCGCCACTTGGCCACCGATAAGCAGCAAACGCTTGTCGCCCTCGATGATTTCGGGCAAGTAGCGCTGCACCATGACACTGGTGGCACCACCCTGGTTCAGCGTTTCGATGATGGATCCGAGGTTCATGCCGTCTGCTCCCACCCGGAAAATGCCCATACCGCCCATGCCATCCAGCGGCTTGAGGATCACATCGCGGTGTTCGGCGTGAAAGGCACGGATGTCGTCGGCAGAGCGTGTCACCAGCGTCTGTGGTGCGAACTGCGCGAGCTCCATCAGGGCGAGCTTTTCCGGATGGTCGCGCAGAGCGCGCGGGCTGTTGAAAACACGAGCCCCCTCGCGTTCGGCCTGCTCCAGCAAATGCGTGCTGTAGAAAAACTCGCTGTCAAAAGGTGGGTCTTTGCGCATCAGCACGGCATCAAAGCTGTGCACCGGCTCCACGGCTTCTGAAAGCACTTCGAACCAGACCGAGGGATCGCCTGTCAGGCGGATGTGCTGCACGGCGGCCGTGACGGGCTGCCCACTTCGCCAGGCCATATGCCGAGGCTGGGACGCCGAGATGTGATGGCCGCGTTTTTGCAGCTCGCGCATCATGGAAAAGGTGGTGTCCTTGGAAATCTTGAAGGACGAAAGTGGATCGGCAATAAAAAGAATGTGCATGGGGCGGACTTTCATAAGCCCGTACTTTTGCACAAACTGAGCAACACCACAGCCGGGGCAACACAGCAGCCCAGGGTTTGCGCCAGATCAATATGCCGCGCCGCAGCATTTTCATAATGACACCCACACCCATTTCTCTGGAGGTCCCCATGAGTGCTGCGCCCCTGTCTATCGCCGTTTTCGAGTTCCTCGACACCACCCATCGGGACATCCAGACCCAGATCCGCCAGTTGCATGAGCTGGTGGACGCGATCGAAGCCGATGGCTTGAACGCAGCAGCCCGGGCCCGCGCCCGCGGTGTGCTGGACTTCTTCAACACCGAAGCCCGCGAGCACCACCTGGACGAAGAAAAACACATCTTCCCAGCCTTGCTCAACAGCCAGAACCCGGAGATCGTGCAGGCCACGGAACACCTGATCCAGGACCACGGCTGGCTGGAAGAGAACTGGATCCAGATAGCCCCTTCGCTGGAGGCTGCCACCAGCGGTAATTTGTGGTTTGACATCGCCGAACTGCGCCACGCGCTGGACGTGTTCGAGGCCCTGTACCTCGATCACATCCTGCTGGAAGAATCCATCGCCTACCCGGCAGCCAAGGAGCGCTTGGCCTGTCTGGATACGGTGGGTATGGGCCGCGAAATGGCCAAGCGCCGCCTGGCCAAAAGCGCTGAGGTGCGCGCCCGCGCCTGATCAGCCTTCGGCTTAAGCCCGTTGGCGCGTCAGCCGTCGACCTTTTCGAGGTCTTGCAAGACGCGGCCACCGACTGAGAGGGGTCCGGTAACATCGGTTGAAATACCGAGGACCCCATGAATCAACACGACTTTGACCTTTTTGTCATCGGCGGCGGCAGCGGTGGCGTGCGCGCTGCGCGCATGGCCGCACAGCGCGGCGCGCGCGTGGCCCTGGCCGAAACCCTGGGCACCGATGGCCTGGGTGGCACCTGCGTCAACGTGGGCTGCATTCCCAAAAAGCTCTACAGCTACGCGGCGCACTACGCCGAGGCTTTCGAGGAAGCACACGGCTATGGCTGGGAGGGCCAGGCGCCGTCCCTGAACTGGTCCACCCTCAAGGCCAACCGGGCCAAGGAGATCACGCGCCTCAACGGGGTTTACAGCAACCTGTTGCGCGGCTCGGGCGTCACGGTCATCAACGGCTTTGCGCGCCTTGACGGCCCCAACGCCATCACCGTGGGCACGCTGAACGCCGACGGCTCGCCGGGCCACCAGGCCTTCACTGCGGCCAATATCCTGATCGCCACCGGCGGCACGCCTTTTGTGCCGCACTTCGTGGGCCGCGAACACGTCATTACCTCCAACGAGGTGTTCGACCTCGAACCCTTCCCGCAACGCCTGCTGGTGGTCGGCGGCGGCTACATCGCATCTGAATTCGCCTCCATCTTCAACGGGCTGGGGTCGAAGGTCACGCAGCTCTACCGGGGCGAGCAGGTGCTGCGCGGCTTCGACGACGAGATCCGCCATTTCGTGGCCGCTGAAATGCAGAAGGCGGGTGTGGGCCTGCGGCTGAACGCCGATGTGGTGGACATCCGTAAAACCGACGGCGGGCTGCGCGTGGAGTGTGAAGGCGGCAACGTGATCATGGTCGACGCGG
Source organism: Hydrogenophaga sp. (assembly GCA_036746335.1). GTDB lineage: Bacteria > Pseudomonadota > Gammaproteobacteria > Burkholderiales > Burkholderiaceae_C > Hydrogenophaga. The sequence continues at coordinate 6,864 of DAIOEI010000115.1, forward strand.
TGCTCTACGCCACCGGGCGCAAACCGAACGTGCAGGGTCTGGGCCTGGAAGCCGTGGGTGTGGCGCAAGGCGGCCAGGGCGA
>DAIOEI010000116.1:0-3040 GCA_036746335.1 Hydrogenophaga sp.
TCGTCCAGGATCAGGTCGTCAGTGGCACTGCTGGCAAAAGGCGCCTCGGCCGCGCCATAAACGTGGCTGTCGCCCACCACCAGCGAACCATCGCCCGACTGGACCACGATGAGGTGCACACCCTGCTGCAAGTGCTCGGCCTGCTGGGCCTGCAGCACTGTCCTGAGGGCGGCAGCCTCGGGCAGGTCGGCATAGCCTTCGTAGCGCACCAGGCTCAGGTCGGACATGACCGCGCCGGGCAACCAGACCGGCTGGGCCGGCCGCAGGCGCAGCATCTGCAGCGTGCACAGCCGCAGACCGGCGCCCGCCATTGCACCGGGGTACAAGGTGCTGAGATCGTGACCGGGACAGACCACCGCGTGCGGTGCCCGCAGCACCCCGCGGCTGGTGTGGATCTGCGGCAGTTCGATGCCCTGCACCGCCGTGCTCCAGAAGAAGACCACACCCTGCTCGGCCTGCAACCACTGCGCCAGGCGCGGAATGGCGTCGCGCGACTCGACACGCAGTTCCTGCGGGCTGTGCAGGACCGCAAGGCCCGGCTGCATCAAAGGCAGTTCGCGCGCCGCCTGGAGGGGGCTCAGCAAGCGGCAGCCCTCACCCATTTCGGTGCGCAGGTACGCCTCTAGCACTTGCGCCGCCTCTGGCCGCTGGGCCAGCACATACAGGCCTCGGTGGATCACGTCGATCCCTGCCTGTGGCGCGATCTGCTTCCAGATGTCGCACGAGCGGCGCGCGCGCCGCCAATGCTCGCCCGGACGCTGACCGCTGACGGTCACAAAGCCGAAGTTGCGCACCGAAGCACCCACGCACTGCGCGTGCCGCTCGACCACCGCCACCCGCAGGCCGCGCTGGCGGGCCGCATAGGCCGTGGCCAGCCCGATGATGCCGGCCCCCACCACCACCAGGTCAAAGGAAACATCGCTCTCCACGTGACCACCCCCGCCGGTTCAGGGCCGCTGGCCCTGGGCCAGGCGCTGTCCGATCTGCGCCAGCACGGGGGGCAGGTCGGCCACGGTGTCGATCACGAAGTGCGCACCAGCGGCACGGAACTCGGCGCCCACACGCTCGCGCACCTCGGCGCGTGCCGCCTCGTCGGCGGCTTCGTATTCGGCCAGGGTCCAGCCCGCCGGGCTCCCCGAGAGCGCCAAGCCCACCGTCCACATGCCGGCGTTCAGGCCTTCATGGATGCCGGGCAAGGTGTCGTCCACCTTCACGCAGTGCGAGACCGCGCCGATGCGCAGCTGTTGCACACATTCCAGCGCCATCCAGGGGCCGGGGCGCGCACCGGCGGGCAGGTCATCCGCGCAGACCGTGCAGTCGGGTGTGTAGCCTTGTTCGGTCGCCAGCAGCATCAGCCGCTCCATCACCTGGCGGGGGTAGCCGGTGGTGGAGCCGATCTGAATGCCTTGCTCGCGCAGACCCTGCACCACTGGCAACGCGCCTGGTATCAACGCGCTGTGCAAGCCCACACGTTCGACCTGCAGCGGAATGAAGGTCTCGTAAATGTGGCGCACATCGGCCTCGGCCATGGGCCGCCCGAAGCGGGCCAACCAGCGGGCCCCGACGACCGGGTCCTGGCCCAGTGCCTCGATGTGTTGCCACTTGCCCAGCCCCATCGGGCCGCGCGCTTCGGCCAGGCTGAGCTCAAAGCCATAAGCGCTCTGGAAGGCATCCACAAAAATCTGTGTGGGCGCGAACGAACCGAAGTCGACAATGGTGCCGGCCCAGTCGAAGATGACAGCTTCCAGGGACTGTTGCATGGGTGCTCCGTGGTTGTGTGGTTTCAGGCGGCGTTGAGAAAGCCGAGTTGGTGCAGGGTCGCGCCGACGGCGTGCACCACCTGGTCGATGTCGTTCGGGGTGAGTGCGCCGATGCAGCCGACGCGAAAGGTCTCCACCTGCGTCAGCTTGCCGGGGTAGAGGATGAAGCCGCGCTCGCGCACACCCTCGTAAAAGGTCTGGAAGCGCCAGGCCGGGTGCTGCGGCGCATGAAAGGTGACGATGATCGGTGCCTGCACCGCCGGGTCCAGAAAGGGCTGCAGCCCGAGCCCGGACATGCCCTGCACCAGGTGCTGGCAGTTGGCGGCATACCGCGCACCGCGCGCGGCCTGCCCGCCTTCTTCCTGAAACTGTTTCAAAGCTTCGGCCAGCGCCACCACCACATGGGTCGGCGGCGTGAAGCGCCACTGCGTCGTTTTCTGCATGTAGGCCCACTGGTCGTGCAGGTCGAGCGCCAGCGAGTGGCACTGGCCCGCACTGGCTTGAAGCGCGCTGCGCCGCGCGATCACAAAGCCCATGCCGGGTACGCCCTCCAGACACTTGCCCGAAGCGGCGATCAGCGCGTCAAACGGCAGGCTGCGCGCATCGATGGGCAGCGCCCCAAAGGAGCTCATGGCATCCACGATAAGGGCACGGCCCTGAGCGGCCACCACCTGAGCGATCTCGGCCAGGGGATTGAGGATGCCGGTGCCGGTTTCGCAGTGCACCACGGCCACGTGGGTGATGGACGGGTCTGCCTGCAGCGCGGCGTCGATGGCCGCCGGGTCCATGGGCTGGTCTTCAGCAAAAGGCAGCTCGACGGCCGCTCGACCCAGCACGCCCAGCATGCGCAGAATGCGCGCGCAATAGGCGCCGTGGTTGGGCACCAGCACCTTGCCCGTGCGCGGCACCAAAGTACCCAGGGCCGCCTCCACCGCAAAGCTGCCGCTGCCCTGCAGGGGAACACACACATGGGTCTCGGCGCCGTGCACGATGTCCACCAGCTGGCGGCAGACCTCGCCGGTGATTTCGTTGAAAGCCCGGTCCCAGGAGCCGTGGTCGTGCAGCATGGCCTGCTTGGTGCGCAGGCTGGTGGTCAGCGGACCGGGTGTCAACAACAGGGGATCGCGGTCGATGAGGGGCATGGTGGGTCAGGTGCAGCGGGATCGGTTGTAAGGAGAGGCCGGGCGCTGGCTGGTTCAGCGGGCGCGCCAGGCCTGTGTCTTGCGCGTCAGGTGGCGCGTCAGCAGGCTGTGCAGCAGCTTCACGCTCGCCGAGGTGGC
>DAIOEI010000116.1:3140-6941 GCA_036746335.1 Hydrogenophaga sp.
ATGTGGCTGACGGTGTAGAAGTGGGCGATGGAGTTCACCACCAGAATCGCCAGCGTGCCGTAGATGAAGCCCAGGGGATGCCCCGGCGCATTGAAGAAGAAGATGTACGAAAGACCCAGCACCAGCCCCGGCACCGCCATGGACAGCATGGCCATCAGCTGGGTGGCGTTGCGCACCAGCACAAAACCGCGCGTCTTCTCCATCACATAGGCGCCCGTGAAGATGATGGCGGTGCCCAGCACGGCGGTCCAGGCGGCCATGCTCAGCGAGTTGCGCCAGGCCTTCCAGCCCTCGCTGTCAAAGTCGGAGAACTGGTAATTGGCCAGCGTGAGGCTCAGGTTGTAGGGCCAGCGTGTCACCAACGAAGCCCAGACGGCCATGCCCAGCATCACCAGCATGGCACCAGCCACCAGCGCACAGAACAGCCACAGGCCCCAGTCGCGTGTGGGATGGCGAGTCGGTACCAGCGGAACCGCTCGGGCGGTGAGCAGGGCCACCTGGCGGCGCTGCACCCAGCGATCGGCCCCAAAAGCGACCACCGCAGGCAGCAGGAGCACAAACCCCACCACGGCGCCCATCTCGAAGTTTTGCTGACCGATCACCTGCTTGAAGATGTCGGTGGCCAGCACGTTGAAGCGCCCGCCGATCACCTTGGCGATGCCGAAGTCGGTGATGGCCAGGGTGAAGACCACAAAACCGGCGCTGATCAGGCCGTACTTGCTGCCCGGCAGGGTCACTGTCCAGAAAGTGCGCTGGGGCGACGCACCCAGCACACGGGCGGCCTCGTAATGGCGCGCATCGGCCATGGACAGCGCCACCACCAGGATCATCAAGGCATGGGGAAAGCAGTAGAAGACCTGCGAGATCACGATGCCGATGGGCCCGTAGATCGACGCACCGAACAGCCAGTCCTTGAGCAGACCCTGGTTGCCAAACAGGTAGATCAGCGAAATGGCCGGCAACAGCGAGGGCGCCAGAATCGGGATCAGCGCCAGGGCCTTGAACACGGTCTTGCCCGGCATTGCGCTGCGCGTGAGCGCATAGGCATACACATAGGCCAGCGGCAACACCAGCGCGGTGATCAGCGTGGAGACCCAGAGGCTGTTCCAGAGCGACTCGGTCAGCGACGGCGTGGCGAAATAGGTGAGGTAGTTGCCCAGGCCCACCCAGGCGCCGTCGGCGTTGCGAAAGCTCTTGATCAGCAAGGTGCCCAGTGGCAGCATGAGCGTGACCGCCAGCCACAGGGCCAGTAGCAGCACACACAGGCGCATCAACCAGTCGTCGCGGTCCAGCCGCTGCCAGCGCGCCAGCATCAGTGGGCTCCGGCCGGTTCACCGTAGACACGGATGTGCTGCGGCGGCAGGTCGATCCAGAGGCTGCGTTTTGCATGCAAGCCCATCAGGAGCGCTTGTGCGGTCGGCACATCGGCAATCAGCGTCTGTCCGTTCACCGGCAAGTGCATGCTGACGCGGCAGAACGGCCCCAGAAACTCCAGGTCTTGCACCATCGCGTCCACCCGGTTGCCCGGGTGGGCGGATTCGGGTGCGTGGCCGTCGTGCAGCACGATCTCTTCGGGGCGCACGGTGAGGGTGACTTCGCTGTCATCCGGGAGCTTGGGCGTGTGCTCACAGGCCAGCTCCAGCCCCTGCCAGCGGGCGCGCCCAGGACCGATCAGGCGGGCGCGCAGCGGGTTGGTCTTGCCGACAAAATCCGCCACAAAGGCGCTGCACGGCTTCTGGTAGATCGTCTGGGGCGAGCCCACCTGCTCGATCACGCCCTGGTTCATCACCACAATGCGGTCCGCCAGGCTGAGGGCCTCTTCCTGGTCGTGGGTGACCATGATGGTCGTCACCCCCAGGCGCTGGTGCAGGTGGCGCAATTCGGTGCGCAAATGCGCGCGCACCCGCGCGTCCAGCGCACTCAGCGGTTCGTCCAGCAGCAGCAACCCGGGCGACGTGGCCAGCGCCCGGGCCAGCGCCACGCGCTGCTGCATGCCGCCGGAGAGTTGCGCCGGGTACTGGCTGGCCGAGTGGGGCAAACCCACCAGGTCCAGCAACTCCTGGACCCGGTCCTGTATGGCGCTGCGGCCCAAGCCCTTGCCCTTGAGCCCGTATCCGACGTTGTCCTTGACGCTCAGGTTGGGAAACAAGGCATACGACTGGAAGACGATGCCAAAGTCCCGCTGCGAAGAGGGCAGGCCCGAAATGTCGCGACCTTTTTGCAGGATGCTGCCGCCGTCCTGGGTTTCCAATCCGGCAATGATGCGCAGCAAGGTGGTCTTGCCACAACCCGACGGACCCAAAAAGCAGATGAACTCACCCGCTTCAATGCGCAAGGACACATCCTTCAAGGCCCAGAAAGACCCGAAGCGCTTGCCCACGCCTTGGATGTCGAGATACGGTGTGCTGGATTCGGTCACGGCGTTTTCCTGAAATGGCAGAGGGCGCATTGCTGCGCCCCCATTGACGCTGCCCTGGGCCGTTCATGCGCCCAGGGTTGCGCTGCTGGCTTACTTGGGAGCCGACTTGCCGTCGTAGCGCTTGGTCCATTCGGCCAGGATGCGCGCACGGTCAGCACCCATCTTGCCCAGGTCGATCTTGACCATGGCGCTGTCGGCGCTCGGTGGGTAGTTCGGTGGGCTGGGGTTCATGCCGGGGTAACCCACGATGGCGTAGTACTTGCCATACATCTCATAGGCCTGCTTGCTCACCGCAAAGTCGGCCAGCTTCTGGGCTGCGGCCAGGTTCTTGGTGCCCTTGACGATGGCCGTGGCTTCCATGTCCCACGGTGCGCCTTCCTTGGCCAGGATGATGTCGATCGGTGCGCCAGCGGTCTTTTCGCGGGCACCGCGCATGTCAAAGCCGATGCCGACCACGCGCTCGCCCTTGGCGGCCTGCACGCAGGGCGCCGAACCCGAGTGGGTGTAGACGGCCACGTTGTTGTGCAGCTTGTCCATGAATTCCCAGCCGGCCTTCTCGCCCATGATCTGCAGCCAGGCGTACACGGCCTGGTAGCCGGTGCCCGACGAAGCCGGGTTGGGCATGACGATGCTGTCTTTGTAGACCGGGTTGGTCAGGTCGGCCCAGGATGTGGGCTTGGGCATGTTCTTCTTGCCGCCTTCGACGGTGTTGAAGCACATCACGGCCAGCCAGGCGTCCATGCCGGTCCAGGTGGTCGGGTTCTTGTCGCTGCGGAACGTGGGTTTGATCTGATCCACGCCCTTGGGGCTGTAGGGATGCAGCAAACCCATGGTGTCGAACAAGGCCACGCTGGAAGCACCCAGGCCCCAGATCACATCGGCACGCGGGTTGTCTTTTTCGGCCAGCACGCGGGCGGTGATGATGCCGGTGGAGTCGCGCACCCAGGCGATTTCCACGTCCGGATGGGCGGCTTCAAAAGCCTGTTTGTACGGGCCGAGCTGGTCGTTCTCCAGCGCGGTGTACACCGACAGGCGGGTCTTTTGCGCCATGGCGGGCAAGGCCAGCAAGGCGGCCATTGCGCCAACCAGCGCGGTTTTCAGCAGGGTGTTCAGCTTCATGGGGGGCTCCGTGGAAAAACGTCGGAAGATCGGGTTGTCATGCGGCGCCTCACTCACAACGAGTCCTCACCCCTCACGACAACGCCCAGCTTATGCACGGTATGTGTCAGATTGTTGACAATCGACAATTTCGCAATCCGTCCTAGAATCCCGCTGAAACCAGCACCGACACAACGTGAACGAGCCCCTACCCACCCATCCGGAAAAGGCACTGGCCCATTTGCAGAGCACCTCGCTCACGCGCCTGGTGGCCGAGGCCATCG
>DAIOEI010000117.1:0-6934 GCA_036746335.1 Hydrogenophaga sp.
GCTTGCGCGCCACGAAGCTGGGGATCAGGTCCATGGGGCCCGGACGGTACAGCGCGTTGAGCGCAATCAGGTCTTCCAGCCGCGAGGGCTTTGCGTCGCGCAACATGCCTTGCATGCCCCGGCTTTCAAACTGGAACACGGCTTCGGTCTGGCCCTTTGAGAACAGCGCGTACACCGCCTTGTCGTCCAGCGGGATGTCCTCGAAGCGGAAGTTCTCCTGGCCTTTGTGGCGCTTCATGATGAACTCGCGCGCGATCTCCAGGATGGTCAGCGTCGCCAGGCCCAAAAAGTCGAACTTCACCAGGCCGATGGCTTCGACGTCGTCCTTGTCGTACTGGCTCACCGCCGAGTCGCTGCCCGGCTGCATGTAGAGCGGGCAGAAGTCGGTCAGCTTGCCTGGCGCAATCAGCACACCCCCGGCGTGCATGCCAATGTTGCGCGTCATGCCTTCGAGTTTTTGCGCCAGCTCGATCAGGGTCTTGACGTCTTCTTCCTTCGCGATGCGCTCGGCCAGCACCGGCTCCATCTCGATGGCGTAGTTGTTCTTGTCACCATCCACCTTGGGGCTCGGCGGGTACTGCAGCGTCACGCTCATGCCCGGCTTGTTGGGAATCAGCTTGGAGATGCCGTCGCAGAAACCGTAGGAGAAGTCGAGCACGCGGCCCACATCGCGAATGGCGGCGCGCGCGGCCATGGTGCCGAAGGTGGCGATCTGGCTCACCGCGTCTTTGCCGTAAAGGTCCTTGACGTAGTCGATCACCCGGTCGCGGTTGGACTGGCAGAAGTCGATGTCGAAGTCGGGCATCGAGACGCGTTCGGGGTTCAGGAAGCGCTCGAACAGCAGGTTGTATTGCAGCGGGTCGAGGTCCGTGATGAGCAGCGCATAGGCCACCAGCGAGCCGGCGCCGGAGCCACGGCCCGGCCCGACCGGGCAGCCGTTTTCCTTCGCCCACTGGATGAAGTCCGACACGATCAGGAAGTAGCCCGGGAAGCCCATCTTCAGAATCGTGTTCAGCTCGAATTCCAGACGCTCCACGTAGCGCGGGCGCTCGGCTTCGCGCTTCGCCGGGTCCGGGTAGAGGTGTTTCAGGCGCCCCTCCAGCCCTTCGTGCGACACATGGCGGAAGTAATCGTCCACCGACATCACCACGCCGTTGACCGGCGGGATCGGAAAGTTGGGCAACTGCGGCTTGCCCAGCACCAGTGTGAGGTTGCAGCGCTTGGCGATCTCCAGCGTGTTCTGCACCGCCGAAGGAATGTCGGCAAACAGCGCCTTCATCTGCGCCGCGCTCTTGAAGTACTGCTCGCGGGTGAAACGGCGCACGCGCCGGTTGTTGCTGAGAATTTCGCCGTCGGAGATGCAGACCCGCGCCTCGTGCGCCTCGTAGTCGTCCGGGCCCTGGAACTGCACCGGGTGCGTGGCCACCACCGGCAGGTGCAGGCGCGCGGCCAGCTGCACCGCCGCGACCACATGGCGCTCGTCGTCCACGCGCCCGGCGCGCTGCAGCTCGATGTAGAAGCGGTGCGGAAACAGGCTCCCCAGTTGCAAAGCCAGGTCGGCGGCCCGCTCGGTGTCTCCCTGGATCAGCGCCTGCCCCACCGGACCGGCCTGCGCACCCGAGAGCAGCAGCAAACCCGCGTTCAGCTCCTGCAGCCATTCGCGCTGCACCACCGCGCCCGCCCGGCCGCTGCTGCGGGTCCAGGCGCGCGCGAGCAGTTCGCTGAGGTTCAGGTAACCCTGTGTGCTCTGCACCAGCAGGATCACGCGGGGCAGCGCGGGCTGGTGACTGCCCGGGAGGGCGCTCGGCGTTTCCTCGGTAAAGCCCTGGAGCACCACTTCTGCACCGAGCAAGGGCTTCAAGCCTTCCCCGCGCGCAGCCTTGTAAAACTTCACCGCACCAAACAGGTTGTTCAGGTCGGTGATGGCCAGGGCGGGCTGGCCGTCGGCCACCGCAGCGGCCACCACCTCGTCGATACGGTTGGTACCGTCCACGACGGAAAATTCGGTGTGCAGGCGAAGATGAACAAACATGAGTCGATTTTAGGAGCCACCCACGTGACCTACTGGCAAGGCCATCGGGCCTGGCCCGGCATGCAGACTCAGCCCGCCTTGTCGCTCTTGAGGATGTTGAGCACTTCGGAATGGAACTCGCGGCTGTAGAGAATCGCCACCACCAGCAAGGTACCCAGTATCATGGCCAGGGGCGAGATGAACCAGGCCAGGGCCGCAAATGAGAAATAGTAGGCCCGCAGGCCATCGTTGAAGGTCTCTGCAGCCGCACCCACCATGGCCGCCGCCCGATCGGCGTATTGCAAGGCGTCGAATTTTCCGGTTCGGAAGTCCTCTGGCGGCGGCATGGCACCGATCACCAGCGCCACAAAGGTGTATAGGCGCATGCACCACGAAAAGCGGAAGAAGGCGTACACAAAGATCGCGATCAGGACCAACAGCTTGAATTCGAAAACCACCAGTGTGGTGGCCTGAGCAAACGGGATCTCGCTCATCAGCTCCGAGGCTTTTTCGGTGGTGCCCAGCACCGCAAACAGGCCACCGATCACCAAGATGGAGGTGGAGGAAAAAAACGCCGGGGTGTTGGACAGGGTTTGCGTAATGATGCCGTCGAGCATGCGCGGCTCGCGCATGGCGGCCTGCTTCATCCAGTAGCCCCGGTAGCGGTTGGTGGTCTGGATCAGGGAGCCTCGTCGGATGCCCCACAGGCGCGCAAACACCGCGTAGCCCACCCACAAGGCCAGAAAACAGACCAGCGCCAGCCAGTCCGTCCAGGGAAGCATGCTCAGAAAGCTCATGGCGGCATGTTAGCGGCCCAAGCGCACCACAGCGCAGCAGATCAACCCGCGAGCCTTGCAGCGACAGCCGCTACCCGCTCGCCAAACAGGCGCGCCGTCTCCAGGTCACCCGGCAGCATTTCGTGTGCGCCCGCGTCCGACGGGCTCTGAGCCATGGCGCCACTGAAGGATCCGACGTAGTTCACATCGTTGCGCTGCGCGGCCTTGCTGTTGCTGGGCATGAGCCCGGTACCGACCCAGATGCCACTGTGCTGCATGGCCAGGGTGAACAGGTAATGCAGCGTGGAGAGTTTGTCACCGTTCATGGTGGCGCTGTTGGTGAAACCGGCGAACAGCTTGTCTTTCCATTGCTGGCCGAACCAGGGCTTGCTGGACGCATCGGCGAATTTCTTGAACTGCCAGCTCACCGAGCCCATGTAAGTGGGCGAGCCCATGATGATCGCATCGGCCGCGGCGAGCTGCTCCCAGCCGCCCTCGGGCAGGTTGCCATCCGCATCGATGGCCAGCAGTTCCGCTCCCGCGCCTTGCGCGACGGATTGCGCCATGCGCTGGGTGTGACCGTAACCCGAGTGAAAGACGACGACGATGTTGGCCATGTGTGTTGCTCCTGAAAGTGGCGCCTGGGCGCCGTTAAAAAACAGATGAAAAAAGCGTAGAAAACCGGCTTGTACTTTTACGGTGCAAGGTCAAATACCAGCACTTCGGCATCAGTCCCCCGGGCCAGTTCCAGCGCAGACTCGCCTGAGAGCAAGGCGGCATCCCCGGCCGACAGGTCCTGGCCGTTGACCGAAAGCGCGCCGCGCACCAGATGCACATAGGCCTTGCGGGCTGGGTCCAGCGGCAGGTAGGCCTGTTCGTCGCCGTTGAACAGCCCGGCGTAGAGCGCGGCATCGGCGCGCATGGTGACCGAGCCCTGGGCGCCGTCTGGCGAAGCCACCAGCCGCAACTGGCCCCGTTTGTCGGCAGGCGCGAAGCTGCGCTGCTCGTAACTGGGTGCCACGCCTTTGGCGCTGGGCTCGATCCAGATTTGCAGAAAGTGGGTGGTTTCACCCTCGGCATGGTTGAACTCGCTGTGTTGCACACCGGTGCCCGCACTCATGCGCTGCACATCACCCGGCGGAATGCCCTTGACGTTGCCCATGCTGTCCTGGTGTGCCAGGTTGCCCTGCAGCACGTAACTGATGATTTCCATGTCGCGGTGGCTGTGGGTGCCGAAACCGGTGCCAGGGGCGATGCGGTCTTCATTGATCACGCGCAGGTTGCCCCAACCCATCCAGGCCGGATCGAAATAGCCCGCAAAGGAAAACGAGTGGTGGCTTTTGAGCCAGCCGTGGTCGGCATAACCACGGGCTTCGGAACGGCGAATTTTCAGCATGAACAGGGCTCCTCGTGGGGTGGAAAGGAACGGGCGGCGGCTGGCCCAAAGCGGTCAGGCATGTGCGCGACCCGAGCACCGATTCTGGGCTGCCTCAGGCGCCGGCGGGGAAGACGGAATCGATGGCATCATTCAAATTCTTTGAACACTCCAAGACCGTCGCCATGCCGCATCCCACCCCGCGTGCCGCCCTGTCACCCGAAAACCTGGGCCTGCTGGAGGCCGTGGCCCGGCTGGGCAGCATGGCCGCCGCCGCCCGAGAGCTGGGCATGGTACCCAGTGCCCTGACCTACCGGGTGCGCCAGATCGAAGACGCGCTCGACGTGCTGCTGTTTGACCGCAGCGCGCGCCGTGCCCGCCTGACCCCGGCTGGCGCCGAGCTGCTGCGGGCCGGGCAGCACCTGCTGGGCGAACTGGACGCGGTAGCCCAGCGGGTGCGCCGCATCGCCACCGGCTGGGAGCCGCAGCTGACCATTGCAGCGGATGCGGTGATCGCGCGGGCCACGCTGTTCGAGCTGTGCGAAGCGTTTTACGCCGAAGGCAGCCCCACCCGGTTGAAGCTGCGCGCAGAAACCCTCTCGGGCACGCTGGAGGCTCTGCAAAGCGGTCAGGCCGACCTGGCGCTGGGCGTCACCAGCGGATTCGTGCCAGGCACCCACGGACCCGCTGGCGACCTGCAAAGCGCGCTGCTGGGGCAGATCGAGATGGTGTTCACCATGGCGCCCCACCACCCGCTGGCCCAGGCGCGCGAGCCGCTGTGTGATGAAGACCGGGCACGCCACCGCGCGGTGGCGGTGGCCGACAGCACCGTGCGCGGCCAGGGTCAGACCTTCAACCTCGCGCCCGGCCAGGATGTGCTCACCGTGCCCACCATGCAGCACAAGCTGGAGGCGCTGCTGCGCGGCCTGGGTGCGGGTTTCATGCCCCGGCCGCTGGTGCAGGCCTTCATCGACGCCGGGCGCTTGGTGAGCAAACCGGTGCAGAGCTCGGACCGGCGCGTCAACCTGGGCTACGCCTGGCGCCAGAGCCGCAACCCGGCCGAGACCGGTCGGGCACTGCGGTGGTGGCTGCAGCGGCTGCAAAGCCCAGCCACACGGGCCGCCCTGCTGGAACATCACCCCCAGATTTGACCGTATCCTTGACCTGATCGGACCCCAACGCACACCAACACGCGGTAAAGTTCTGCTGCCCTTTTGGGGGCACCCACCCACCACCCATTCACCTGGCGCACCATGACAACACCAAAAACCCGTGGCCCCTCCCGTTCCCCCGCCAAAAAGCGCCCTCAGAGCAAATCCCGCGCCGCGGCTGCACCTGCCCGCGCACCCCAACACATGGTTGTGGTGGGCGCTGGCATGGCCGGCGTGGTCTGCGCCCGCACCCTGCTACAAGCCGGTCACCGCGTGACCCTGCTGGAAAAAAGCCGGGGCTTTGGTGGTCGCATGGCGACGCGGCGCACCGAGTTTGGTGGCTTCGACCACGGCGCGCAGTACTTCACCGTGCGCGACAAGCGCTTTGCCCAGGTGCTGCTGGGCGCACAGGACCTGGTGCGCCCCTGGAGCGCCAACACGGTGCGCGTGCTCGACGAGTTTGGCCAGGTGCTGGCCAGTGCGCCTCCCCCCAGCGAGCCCCACTTCGTGGCGACGCCCGGCATGAATGCCCTGGTGGGTCAATGGGTGCAACCGCTGGCCCACCCCGAGCTGCACGGCTACCCCACGGCCCGCACCCTGACCGAAACACGGGTGACGCAGATCGAGCGCGATGCGCTGCACCCCGAACAGTGGCAGGTGCGTGCCGAAGACGTGGAGGGTGGGCAGCTGGTGTTGGGCGGCTTTGACCGCGTGGTCCTGGCTATCCCGCATGTACAAGCCCAGGAGCTGTTGCAAACCAGCGGCCTGGCGCCCGACCTGCGCCAGCGTCTGGCAGCGGTGGAAGTGGCGCCCTGCTGGACCCTGATGGTCGCTTTCCCGCAAGCCATGCAGCCGGGCCTGCCGCACATCGGGCCGCAATGGAACGCTGCCCGCAGCACCCACCACCGCATCAGCTGGCTGGCGCGCGAAAACAGCAAGCCACGCCGCGAACCGATCGAGCGCTGGACGGTGCAGGCCAGCCCGGCCTGGTCGGCCAAACACATCAACGACCCGGCCGAGCGCGTCAAGGCCAAGCTGCTCAAGGGCTTCTCTGAAGTCACCGGCATCCGCGCCACGCCGTCGCATGCGGTGGTGCACCGCTGGTTGTATGCCAAGACACAAAAACCCCTTGGTGAACCCTATGCGCTGGACGCCGAGCTGGGCATCGGTGTGTGTGGCGACTGGTGCCTGGGCCATCGGGTGGAAGACGCGTTTGTCTCCGGTCTGGAACTGGCGCTGGCGATGATCTGATGCCTATCGGCGACCCGCGTTTCGCCGCCGGGCCGCCCCAAGGCGAAACAGCCCCCGGACCCGGCGGTGACCGGGGCCCCTCCCGGTCACGGGGCAGCGACCCGCACCAGCGGCGGAGCGTGGGGGCCACACGTTTCGCCGCCGGGCCGCCCCAAGGCGAAACAGCCCCCCTGGGGGGCAGCGACCCGCGCCAGCGGCGGAGCGTGGGGGCCACATACCGCGGTCGCTTCGCGCCCTCACCGACCGGCCCGCTGCACGCGGGCTCCCTTGTGGCAGCGCTCGCCAGCTGGCTGGACGCGCGGGCACACGGGGGCGCCTGGCTGGTGCGCATCGAAGACGTGGACCGGCCGCGCTGCACCCCCGGAGCCGA
>DAIOEI010000118.1:0-6903 GCA_036746335.1 Hydrogenophaga sp.
AAAAAGCGAAAAACGCGAAAGCTTCTCGGAATATTCCGAAAAGCCCTCGAATGTAACACGGGACAAGGTATTTGACAAACAGGTAGCCGCCATAGCAGCTCGTACAGCACCTGAACAGGGGTACGGCGGCAAGCGCTTGAGCCCGCTGTTGGGCTGGATGTGCGCTGCTCAGGCGGACATACGAACCTTGCTCGTCAACGGATCCACAACCGAAGCGCGTCCCAGGCGCGCCCGAGCAAGCCGGTTTCTGGAACCGTCTCCAGCACAAGCAGAGGCACTTCGGTCACCAGCGAGCCGCCGGCCAAAGATACACGCACGCTGCCCAGTGCTTGCCCCGCCTGCAGGGGCGCGACCAGCGGCTCGGGGCGCAAAATCTCGGTCTTCAGACGACGGGCCTCACCAACAGGCACCGTGACGACCACACCATCGGGATGCCCCAGCTTGACTTCAGCGGCCTTGCCCTTCCAGACTGGCGGTGTGGTCAGCGCCTGCGCTGGCGCTGAAAGTCGCACCGCCTCGAACGCAGAGAAACCCCAGTTGAGCAACTTCTGGCTTTCGGCTGCGCGGGCATGTTCGCTGGAAGCACCCAGCATCACACTGACCAAACGGCGGCGCCCAGCCTCGCCGGTACCCAGCACTGCATCGGCGCGTACGGCAGTGGCAACCAGGCAATAGCCAGCGGCATTGGTGTGCCCGGTCTTGAGCCCGTCCACACTTGGGTCACGGAAAAGAAGCTGGTTGCGATTCATGTCGTTGGCCGCAGGCGTACCGGGGTAGCGGTAGCGCTGGATGGCGTAGTACGGCACGTACTCGGGGAAGTCCTTCATGAGGCGCGTGGCCAAAGTCGCCATGTCGCGCGCGCTGCTCACATGACCCGCAACCGTGAGCCCCTCAGGATTTTTGAAACTGCTGCGCGACATGCCCAGCGCTTTGGCCTGCTGGTTCATCATCTCGACAAAGCGCTCCACGGAACCGCCCACGCCTTCGGCCAGCACCACCGTAGCATCGTTACCCGACTGAACGATCATCCCCTTGATCAGGTCTTCCACCGGCACCTGCATGCGTGGCTCAATGAACATGCGCGAACCGGGCATCCTCCAGGCGCGTTCACTCACGGGCAAGGTCTGGTCCAGGCGCAACTTGCCCATCTTCAGCGCATCAAAGACCAGATACGCCGTCAGGAGCTTGGTCAATGATGCGGGCTCAACCGGTGAGTCTGGATCTTTGGCTGCGAGAACCTGTCCGGAGGTGACATCCAGCAACAAGTACGCTCGTGCAGCGATCTCTGGCGGCTGGAGCGACTGCGCCGATACCGAAGATGCCACCAAAGCCCATACCAGCAAGACCCGATGGGCCAAGATTCGAAAAAGCACAAAAATCCCTGAATACAAGTGAAAACCCGCCCTACACCTCGCACATCAAGCGCGAAGGTGCCTGACGACGAGATCTTTCAGAAGGGGCAATTGCCCATGAAAAAAATGACCGCCGCCAGGCACCACCGTGACGGGAAGCGCTTGGGGTCTTGCCCAGTCCATGACAGCGGCCAGCCCAACGGTATCGTCAACCTCGCCATGAACGACCAGCGTTTGGCCATGAAGTTCCTGTGGCACTTGCGCGACTTCAAAACGACTGGCTGCTGTACCTACCAGAACCACGCGCTCGATCAGCCGGTATTGGTGCAGGCGCAGCACCCCATGGCTGGTCACGAACGCGCCAAATGAGAAACCCGCCAGGCAAAGTGCGCCCTCGGCGGCTTGCGCCTGCACCACCGCCAGGAGATCGTCCAACTCGCCACGGCCCTCGTCGTACACACCCTGGCTGCGGCCCACGCCGCGGAAATTGAACCTCACCGAGACATAGCCTTGCTGCATGCAGGCGCGTGCAATGGTCTGCACCACTTTGTTGGTCAATGTGCCGCCGTGCAAAGGATGGGGATGGCACACCACCGCCGTGCCAAGGGGAGGCGTGCTGGGGCGGTCAATGGCCACTTCCAACAGCCCTGCAGGGCCAGCCTGCAGAAGAAACTCGGTTTGAGCATTCATGGCAAAAAGCTGTTCGACCCGTTCACGGGCCGCATCAGGCAGGAGGGCGATCTTCAGCGGCCAAGTTCGGGCGGCGTCAACAGCCGCTGAACCACCACACCGTCACGCAAATGAGAGGTGACGATTTCATCGATATCGCTTTCATCGACAAAGCTGTACCAAACCGCCTCGGGATACACAACCGCAATGGGGCCGCCGGCACAACGGTCCAGACACCCTGCCTTGTTCACGCGCACCTTGCCCTCGCCCAAAAGACCAAGCGTCTTGGACTGGGCTTTGCAACGGTCGAAAGCGACCTGCGCTTTGTGTTGTGCGCAGCAGGCTTGACCGTTGTCTCGCGCATTCAAGCAAAAGAAGATGTGGCGCTGGTAGTAGGAGTTGGGCGTGCTGTCATTCATACAGGTATTTTAGGTGGAGGTGCCCAGTGCATGGGCTCGACTCGCCAGAGCACGGGCGCCAAACACCAGCGCCGCCAAGGGCCATATCCAGCCCAGCCATTGCGACAAACCATGAAAACGGATGAATCGCCCTTGTTCCCAGATCGCCAGGGACTGCGCCAAGTAAGCGCTGGCCACAGAGCGGTTGAGCAAGCAAAGCATGCCAACCAAGCAGGTCAGCATCAAAACATGCGCCAGCCACCGGGGTATCCAGACCAAGGCCAGAGCGAGCAACAGCGCCAGGCCCGCACCACGCATCACCACGGGCGTGATCCATGCCCCCAAGTGATCTGGACCATAAGTGAGCGCCGAAGACAAAGTCAGCAAGGTCAGCCCAGCCGCCAGCAACAACCCCACAAAAGCGATCCGCCGCCAGACCAGACGCACGTCGGCCAGGCCCATGAACATGGGGGCCAGCAAGCCCATTGCGACGCAGGCCACCTGTTGACCCTCCGTCATGGCCACCGGCTCCCACCAGAAAACCACTCCCCAGGCCTCCAATCGCTCGCGAATCTGGCCCAGCCCAAATGGTATGGATGTGGGATAGAGCAGAGCAGCAGGCCACAATGCCAACAACACCAGTGAGCCGTGTGCTTTTGGAATAAACCAATGCTCCCGCACCTCACTCCAGCGGCGAAGAGCACCGAGCCAGGCCATACCCCAGGCCAGACTCGCACCCAACAAGGCACCCAGGATGTTGACCACAAGGTCCAGGCGGGAAGCCACCCGCATGGGCAAATAACTCTGCAGGCTTTCCACCAGCAAAGACAAAAGCGCCGACAACAGCCAGGAAAGCCACCAGGACCAAGCCGACGCACCAGACCTCAGCCAAGCCAGCGCCAGGCCGAAACCGAGAGCGGCGTAGCCCAACAGATTGGAGGCCACATCAAAAGTGGTCCAGTACTTGGGCCAAGGCGCCCAGAGGAAATCCCAGGGTGGCGCTCCTGGATGCCGCCAGCCTTGGAACGGGTACAGGCTTGCATAGACCACCAGCACCACAAAAACCAGCGCCAGGGGCCAGACTGACGACCGGGTGGACAAACCAGAACCCGCTTCAGAACGGCTTGATCACCACCAACAAGACCACCGCCACCATCATCAGCACAGGCGCCTCGTTGAACCAGCGGTACCAGACATGATTGCGCCGATTGGCGCCCGCTTCAAAGCCCCTGAGCATCACGCCACAGGTGTGGTGGTAGACCAGAATCAGCCCCACGAGGGCCAGCTTGGCATGCATCCATCCATTGCCGGCACCCCAGCCAATCCCATAGCCCCACCACAACCACACACCCAAGGCCAGGGCTGGCACCGCGAGCAAGCTTGTAAAGCGCATGAGCTTGCGCGCCATCAACAGCAACCTGTCACGCTCGGCTGTGCTATCGGGCGGCACCATGGCCAAGTTGACAAAAATGCGAGGCAGGTAGAACAAGCCGGCAAACCAGCTGGCGATGAACACGATATGGAAAGCTTTGACCCACAACATGATTGCCAGTTTATCTTCCACCCGGAGCGTATCGCCGGAGCGCAAGAAATGAAGGCACAAAAAAAACCCGGCCACCAGGGCCGGGTTGGGAAGCCTTTTTGCTGTCACACACTAAGGCACCCGCTCAGGGAGGAAAAGCGGGGAGCCACCTTTCGGCAGGCTCGCCGAAATGGTACAACACATCTGCACCATTTCGTCAAAATCCCCTGTCAAATTTGACAAAATTCCAACACCGCTGTGCAAATTCTCCCCGAAGCCGGAGAAGTTCACATCATTTTTGCCAGCTCAAACATCACGGCGGTACCCAGCGCCTCGCGGATGTTGCCCCGTCCGACTTTGGCCATGGAGAACTCGCCAAACCCAGACATGTCAAACGAGCTGTCATCGGGTGAAATTTCGACAAACGGAAACTCGAAAACTTCTTGCAGCAGGTCGTCCCTGAAGCTATCGAAATCATCACCCTTGAGCTCGGAGTCCACCACGATCAGACTGGGCATGCGCAGCTTGCATGCATCGCGCGCCTGCTGGAAATTCACCACACTGTCTGAAGAAATGCCGATCTCTCTGAGCGCATCGCGAACATCGGCCCGGATCTGCAGGTTGGGCGAGATGGTCAGCACATAGGTTCCCGACATCGACTTGAACATGGACGAATGTTCGTCCGACAAATCCACCGCAGAAATGCCATCCACAGCCTGCACCGTGCGGGTGAACATGGCGGTGAAGCTGACGCCCTCCGCGTTGATCTCACGCTCAATCTCGATACCGCCTGAAACCTGCGCAATCTGGCGAATAAGCATCCAGCTCAGGCTGTCTTTGCCCGCCGCGCTGGAAGGAGGAACGCCGTCATTGCCCACGCGCATCATCAAACGCGCATGCTGCGGCCATGCGTTGATGTCCAGCCGCACATCCACTCGATTGCCAAAGGGTAGGCCCCAGTCCAGCAGCGCGTTGACAAAAGTGTGCGCCACGGTCGGGTCGATCAACACGTCCACCGGCTTGAGCTTTCGCCGCAGAGCAATGCCCAGCAAGCCCAGCTCTTGCTTACGCTCCTGCAGCACGCCTTCCACGAGTTGCGCCATGTCCACTTTTTCGTGGGACTGGCGGATTCGACCGCTGTAGAAGCGGTAGATCTGCTGGGCGCTGATGCCTGCGAGCTTGATTCGGTCAGAAGGCACCGACAGTGCACGGTGTTCCAGCTTGTTGATGCGGCCCTTGGCCAAGAGCTGGTCCACCTGGTTTTGAAGCGAGCTCACATGCTCGGTGAACTGCTCGGACAAGCCAGCCACCAGATCAGGCCAATGGGCCTCCAGGGACCAAGCCTCTCGTTCTGTAGACGCGGCGCCCGAACCAGCTGCCGCCGTGGTGTTTTTGTTGGATGTGGCCATGACAAGACTTTTGAAAGATCAGACAAACGCCGAAGAGCTGCAGAGCATGAAGACGCAGGACCAAGAATCCCGCACACCAAGGGCCACATGCTACCTGCCGACCGGGCGACAAGGAAGATTTTGATGTCATACAGCCTTCGATCTGTTTTGACATCATCCATTTTTCTTACCTCGGAGTTCAACACAAACATCCTCATTTTTCAATCGGCACGAAGAATTTGCGTTTTGAAACATGCCTGCAAGCAACAACCCTGGCCATCGCGCCGTGGTCCATCGCTCCAGATGCACCGGTAGGCCTGCGCCTGCCAGCGGGCTTTGACACAATAAGGCCATGCACACCCACGCGCCCTACCCTTCTTCCCGCCCGCGCCGCCTGCGTCGCGATGCCTTCACCCGTGATCTGGTGCGCGAGCACCGGCTCAGCGCAGCCGACTTCATCTACCCGGTATTCGTGCTCGACGGCGCCAACCGCCGCGAGCCGGTCAAGTCCATGCCCGGCGTGGAGCGCCTGAGCCTGGACCTGCTGCTACCGGTGGCCGAAGACTGCGTCAAGCTCGGCATTCCCTATATGGCGCTGTTCCCGGTGATCGACGCCTCGCTCAAGACGCCCGACGGCCAGGAGGCCATGAACCCCGACGGCCTGGTGCCGCGCGTAATTCGCGCGCTGAAAAAGGAATTCCCCGGCCTGGGCGTGATGACCGACGTCGCGCTGGACCCGTACACCAGCCACGGCCAGGACGGCGTGCTGGACGAACGCAACTACATCCTGAACGACCCGACGGTGAAGATCCTGGTGCAGCAGGCGCTGACCCAGGCCGCTGCAGGCGTGGACGTGGTGGCGCCCAGCGACATGATGGACGGCAGGATCGGGGCGATTCGAGCCGCGCTCGAATCGAGCGGCGCGGTACACACCCGCATCATGGCCTACAGCGCCAAGTACGCCAGCGCCTTCTATGGGCCGTTCCGCGATGCGGTGGGCTCGGCCGCCAACCTGGGCAAGGCCGACAAGAAGGTCTACCAGATGGACCCGGGCAACAGCGACGAAGCCCTGCGCGAGGTGGCGCTGGACATCGCCGAAGGCGCCGACATGGTGATGGTCAAGCCCGGCATGCCGTACCTGGACATCGTGCGCAGGGTCAAGGACGAGTTCGAGATGCCGACCTTTGCCTACCAGGTGAGCGGCGAGTACGCCATGCTCAAGGCCGCCGCCCAGAACGGCTGGCTGGACCACGACGCAGTGATGATGGAGAGCTTGCTGGCGTTCAAGCGCGCAGGTTGCGATGGCATCCTGACCTATTTCGCTCGCGATGCGGCGCGGCTGCTGCGCAGCTGAGAACCTTTCAAAGTGCGCCTCTTTCACATTGACCCTCACACGGTCACAGAACTCTCTGCGCTGCCCGACCAGCCGCCTCAGACCGGTTTTTTCTGGGTGGCTTGCGGACGCCGGGAGTTTGAGCTGGAGCAGGCGCATGTGCAAAACATGTTGCTGGCAACCGGGGGGACGCACTTGGTGGACCTGCACGTCTCCGACTTGCTGAACAACCAGTTGCCCT
>DAIOEI010000119.1:0-6887 GCA_036746335.1 Hydrogenophaga sp.
CGGTCAGGTCGGGCACCAGGCACTCGACCTCTGTGACCCGGTTGCGGTTGAGCCACTGTTCGAGATCGTTGAAGGTCTTGGGGGTGGTGATGGGTGAATTCATGGTGCTTTCAAGAAGTGCCGATCTGGCTCAGGCCGGCATGTGCCGCTGCAGGTCGACCGCCTGCAGGCGCAGGCTGTGGCGCGAACGGCAGGCTTTGCCAAACGCTTCAAAAATGGCGGCATAAAACGGCGTTTCCCAGCAGCGCCATTCGGGGTGGAATTGCACAGCATAGGCGAAGGTGCGCGCGCCCTGGATCGCAACCGCCTCCACCAAGCCGTCGGGTGCAAGCGCCATGGCTTCCAGCCCCGGGGCAAGACGGGCGATGCCCTGGCCATGCAGGGAGTTGACCATGACCTCAGGCCCGCCCGCCCAAGCCTCGAACGCGCTGCCGGGGACCGCCCGAAGGGGGTGGCTCGGCGCGTACTGCACATCGTAGGGCGCGCCTTTGGGCTCCCGGTGGTCCATCAGCCCCGGCACCTCGTGCACCCGCTGGTACAGGCTGCCCCCCATGGCGACATTGATCTCCTGGAAGCCCCGGCACACGCCGAGCAAAGGCACGCCTTCGCGCACACAGGCTTTCACCAGCGCCAGGGTAAGCGCATCGCGATCCGGGTCCAGCGGAAGGCCAGGGTCGGCCACCGCTTCGTCAAAGTGGGAGGGGTGGACGTTGGAGGGTGAGCCGGTGAGCATCACCCCGTCCACCAGCGAGAGCAATTCACCGATCTGATCGGTATCGGCCAGGGGAAACATCACCGGCTGGGCCTGCGCACCCAGCTTCACGGCGCGGGCGTACTTGTCGCCCAGCAACAAAAAAGGCATCTGGTGCCCGTGATCGCCCAGGAGGCGGTGGTCGGCCGGCAGCCAGACCATACAAGGCGGCGTTTTCATCATGTCTCCAACAAGATGGCCCATTCTGGCGGTCAAATTGGCTCACAATCGGAGCCAGTTGCAGGCACCTGACGGTGCCACTTGACGTCTGTCATGGCGTTCACACACTTGGCTTCGATCCCATGCTGTCCGAATTTCTGCTCGGTGAAATGACCCGTCTGGGTGCCCAGGACGCTCTGCCGCTGCACCGCCAACTGTACGAGGCGCTGCGCCGGGCCATGCTCGACGGCAAACTCGGTGGTGGCGAGCGACTGCCCTCCAGCCGCGACCTGGCGCAAGACCTTCAACTCTCGCGCAACACCGTGGTGGCCGCCATCAACCAACTCAGCGTAGAAGGCTACCTGGAAAGCCGGGTGGGCAGCGGTACCTATGTGAACGATCATGTGCCGAGAACAGCCGGGCCGCGAGCGCATCTTCATGGCCGACCGCCGCCGTTTCCAGGTCGTCTTTCGGCCCGTGGAGAAACACTGGTTCGTCGGTTTGTTGCCAGCGAGCTGGAGATTCAGCCCTTTACGCCGGGCATCGCCGATTTCAGCGCTTTCCCGCTGGTGCTCTGGCAACGTTTGCAGAACAAGCATTGGCGCATGACCTACCCGGACATGCTGGACTACGCCAGCTCCGGCGGCTACGCACCGCTGCGCCGGGCCATTGCCGACTACTTGCGGGTTTTTCGCAGCGTGCAACTCGAAGCCGATCAGGTCATCGTCACCAGCGGCACGCAGCAGTCGCTCGAACTGTGCGCCCGACTGCTCGCAGACCATGGCGATACCGTGTGGCTGGAAGACCCTGCCTATTGGGGCGCAGCCAAAGCCTTTCTGGCCACCGGACTGAAGATCCATCCCGTGCGGGTAGACGAGGAGGGAATCTGTCCGGGACCACAAGACGATACCCAGCCGCCCCGCCTGATCTATGTGACCCCCTCCCACCAGTACCCCAGCGGTGCGGTGATGTCGTTACCCCGCCGGCACCAGTTGCTGACCACTGCCCGGACACACAAGGCCTGGGTGCTGGAAGACGACTACGACAGCGAATACCGCTTCAGCGGACCCCCGCTGTCCAGCCTGGAAGGCCTGGACACGGACGGTCGGGTGCTCTACATGGGCACCTTCTCCAAGGTGCTCTATCCAGGCATCAAGCTCGGATACCTGGTTGTGCCCAAAGCACTGGTCGGCGCCTTCAAGCAAGCCCACTACGACCTGAACCGGCCTGGTCAGATGCCCTTGCAAGCCGCTCTGGCCGAATTCATTGAAATGGGCCACTTCAGCAGCACGCTGCGCCGTGCGCGACAGAGCTATGCCGAGCGGCGCAACGCTCTGATGAAAGCGCTCAAACCCGCGCTCGGGCCAGATCGCTTCATCAGCGGTGCCGACCAGGGCCTGCACCTGTGCCTGCGCCTGCCGAAAGCGGTGGACGACCGGGCGCTGGCGCAACGCCTGGCCCACAAGGGACTGACAGTGCGCGCATTGTCTGCCTACAGCCTGGCGCGCACCGACCTCAAAGGCCTGGTCATCGGGTACGGTTATGCCCCCTTGACCGACATCCAGCGCTGGGGACCGGTGCTGGCTGCAGAGGTGCGTGGCGGCTGATACGGCCGTGCGGTCGCCCTGGGCGCACCTTCACAAACGATCACGCAAGCGGTGCCACAACATGCCCAGCGCCAGGCTGGGTGTGCGAAAGAGCGGGCCGCCCGGAAACTGGTGGTGTTGCAGCCGCGCAAAAACGTCAAAGCGACCGGCTTGCCCGGCCACCGCCTCTGCCACCAACTGTCCAGCCAACCCAGTCAAGGCCACGCCATGACCACTGAAGCCTTGCAAGTAGTAGAGGTTGTCACTCAGGCGGCCAAAGTCCGGGGCGCGGTTCATGCTGATGTCCACAAAACCACCCCAGACAAATGCCACCGGTGCGGTCTTGAGCACCGGAAACACCTGCGCCATGCGGTTCGCCATCACCCGCCTGAGGTCACGCGGCGTGCGCGTGGTGTAGCTCACCCGCCCGCCAAAAAGCATGCGGTGATCGGCGCTGAAGCGGAAGTAGTCCAGCACAAAGTTGTTGTCACAGACCGCCGCATTGCGCGCAATCAGCCGCTGACACAAAGCCGGTTCCAGCGGTTCGGTGGCAATCATGTAGGTCCCCACCGGCATGATGCGGGCAGCAATCTCAGGCGCCACCAGCGGTCCGTATTCGGGCAAGGTGCAGTTGCCGGCCAGCAGGCCAAAACGGGCCGTCACACGACCGCGCTGGGTCAACGCCACCAAGGTTTTGCCGCGCTGAAGCCCGGTCACCGGCGAGTTCTCAAAGATCCGGACACCGGCCTGGCGTGCAGCGCCAGCAAGGCCAAGGGCGTACTTCAGCGGATGTAAATGCCCGGAACGCCGCTCGTGAGAAGACATCACATAGCGCGGACTGTCCACCCACTCGGAGACCGCCGCACCTTCGGCCACTTCACAAGCCACACCCAGGCGCTCCAGCGCCCGTATTTCGGCTTGCAGTGCGGCCGCCTTGCGTGGCGAATCAGCCACATAGGTGTAGCCCCGCTGCCAGTCACAAGCGATGCGGTGCTCGGCCACACGCTGTTCGATCAGATCAACCGCCTGCACCGACATGTCCCAGGCGCGGCGGGCGTCCTGGGCGCCCAGCTGTTGCTCCAGCGGCGCCTGGCCGCTGGCAAAACCCACAATGGCCTGCCCCCCGTTGCGCCCGCTGGCGCCGCTGCCAATGCGATCGGCCTCCAAGACCACCACCGAAAGGCCTTGGCGAGCAAGCTCCAGGGCAGCGCTGAGTCCGGCAAAACCGGCGCCCACCACCAATACATCTGTCTGCACCGTATCGTGCAACTGCGGACACGGCAACCCTCGGTCCACACTGGCTTCGTAGTAGCTTTGCTGGTTCAACTGGGTGTCGGAGCCCAGCAAACCACCCTGGGCAAACTTCATGCAGCGCTCCACAAGCGCGACTGCGGCCGCTGATGGGAGGGCTCGGCTGCGCTCAGATGCGGCAAGAAAACACAGCCGCAAAGAAATGGCGAAAAGATCAACATGAAGCGCCTTTGGAAAGTACCGCAGTACAAGCGCTGCACGATAACAAGCCAGCACCGGCCCAATGAGGCCATTTTGGGCTGCAACCCCATGTCCACCGAACGCTGTTCAAGGCCCGATGGCGGGTGACGGCTCAGTGCAAGGGATGGACCACCACATGCACCGCAGAACCCGATGGATGCGCAGCCGGATGGTCCGACGACCTTTGATCTCGCCCCATGCCAGTGTGCACGATGGGAGCAAGCACATCCGTTGGCAGGTCACTCCCCGACGCTGCTGGCTGTTCCGCCCATTGCTGCTCCTGCCAGAAAAGGCGGGCATGTGCGCTCAGCAGATGGTCCAGCGACATGCGCAACCGGTCAGCCCTGGGCCCCTTGAGGTCCCCGTGTTCTGCCAACTGTTGCAGCAAGCGCTGCACCACATCTTCTTGGCCAGGCCCTTGCTGCTCCAGCTCGTCAAATCCGCTCAGAAGCGCTTCATCACCAGCATCCAAGCCCATGGGCGCCAAGGCATCGGCGTCCATGAGCACGGCGCGCAGCGCGTCAAAAAAAGCGGTGTAGCGCCCCTTGCCGGCGGCATCGGGCACTCCCTGCATCCATTCCAACAGCGCTTCAAGCTGGCGTTCCAGGGTTTGGTCGGAGCTGACCGCAGCAGAAAAAGCGTTGTTCAACATGGCACTCTCGCCGACCGCCCAAGGCGACCAGATCAAAAAAACATCGACAGGCCCGCAGCTTCCCGCTGACAAGCTCGATAGACATTGATGTCTGTCAAAGGATATTCTTTTTGATCATTCGGCGGGTTGAAAACCGATCGACGGTATACCAAAGCACTCAGAGGTGTTTCACTGGCCCAGTCCAATGGGTGCAGGCGCCCGCATCACGATGCGGGTAAACAGCCGGTCAAACTGCGGATCACGGGGTATCCGTTGCGACAGCGGGTCCAGATTGCTGGCGAATGCAGCATTCAGGGCGCGCCAGTCCGCATCGCTCAACGAGGCTTCTGCAGCGGGCAACACCACGGTTTCTTCCTGGTGCATATGGTGCAGGTAGAACTCCACATAACGGCGCACCGACTCTTCAAAAGACGCTCGCCTTGTTTCGCCCAGCAGTTCCCAGGCCAGCAGCAAGTGCATCAGTTCGCGCACCCTGCGCTCGCCTTGCGAATGGTCCCGCTCCAGCAAGTCGATGGTGGTCACAGTGTGTGGGGCTGCCCTGGCCACCCGCGGAAACAAAAGTTCAGACTCTTTGGGGTGGTGGTGTTTTTCGGGGAACTCGTCGATGTAAAAAAGCATGGCCCGTAACACGTCAAAAAACAGCTCTGGCTCGCCAGTGCCGGCAGGATCAGGACCTTGCTTGACCATTTGCAGCAATGACTGCAGCATGGCCGCTAGAGAGGCATGTTCGTCGCGTATGACGCGCAGGGCTTCGTGCTGCATGGGATTTGTCTCCTGGCCTTTGGTGGCTCTTGCCCCGGGAAGATGGTCCGCAGGCAGGGCTTTGATGGCGTTGGCCGACCGAGCGGTCGGCCAACCGGTCTGCGACTATCCCGCACCTCTTTCTGTGCGCATTTGACGCACATCAAGCGATGGCACCGAGCGCATCAGCGCTCGCCAGACGGTCGCCAGCGCCGCAGCAGCAAGGCGTTGCTCACGACGCTGACCGAGCTCAGCGCCATGGCCGCGCCAGCCAGAACCGGGCTGAGATAGCCCAGCGCCGCCAGCGGAATGCCGGCCGCGTTGTAGGCAAAGGCCCAGAACAGGTTCTGACGGATCTTGTGCACCGTGCGCCGCGAAATGTCCAGCGCGGCGGCCACCAGCGCCGGGTCGCCCCGCATGAGGGTGATGCCAGCGGCGTGCAGGGCCACGTCGGCACTGCCACCCTGCGCATGGCTCATGGCCATGCCCACATCGGCCGCTGCGAGTGCAGGGGCATCGTTGACACCATCGCCGACCATCAGGACGACATGGCGGCCCGGCGCAGGATCTGAAGGCCCGCCCAGCTTGAGCCTTTCGATCACCGCAGCCTTGTCGCCGGGCAGCACTTCGGCGATCACTTCGCCAGCTTCTCCTCGCAGGCCCAGCCGCAGGGCCATGGTGTGGGCCGCGGCGGAATTGTCGCCAGTGAGCATGAACAGGCGCAGACCTTTGGCCGTCAAGCTGGCGATGGCCTGTGCCGCACCGGCCTTGGGCTCATCGCCAAAGGCCAGTATTGCCAGCGGATGCCAGCGACCGCCTTCACCTTGGCTGGCCAACACAGAAACGGTGGCACCTTCGGCTTGGGCCGTCTGCAAGCCCGTACTGAGGGGCCCGGTCTCCACCCCCAACTCGGCCATCCAGCGCAGACTGCCCAGCGCCAGCGCCGCTCCCTGCACCGTGCCGGTGGTACCACGCCCTGCCAGGGACTGCACATCCTCTGCCACTGCTGCTTCCACATCACGATCGCGCGCCGCTTCCAGCACCGCCCGCGCCAACGGATGCGCGCTCTGTGCCTGAAGCGATGCCGCCGCGCTCAGCGCCGCCGCTTCATCCACGCCAGCCACTGCCTCGATGCGCAGCAAGCGCGGACGTCCTTCGGTCAAGGTGCCCGTCTTGTCGAATGCCACCGTGTCCACCCGATGCGCGATCTCCAGCGCTTGCGCATCCTGAATCAATATGCCGTGCTGTGCCGCGACACCGGTACCGGCCATGATGGCCGCCGGGGTCGCCAGCCCCAAAGCACACGGACAGGCAATCACCAGCACCGCCACCGCGTTCAACAAGGCCACCTCCACCGGCTCGCCCACCCACAGCCAGCCACCCAAGGTCATCGCCGCAATGACCAGCACCACCGGCACGAACACCGCTGCCACACGGTCCACCAGACGCTGTACCGGCGCCTTGCCCGCTTGTGCGTCCTGCACCAGCGCAATGATTTGCGCCAGCA
>DAIOEI010000120.1:0-2976 GCA_036746335.1 Hydrogenophaga sp.
TCGGTGGCCACTGGGGCCTGGTGCCGCGCATCGGCGCCATGGCGCTCTCGGGTGCCATCGAGGCCTACAACCTGCCGCTGGGCGTGATCTCGCACCTCTACCGCGACATCGCGGCTGGCCTGCCGGGCAATCTGTCGCCGGTGGGCTTGTGGACCTTCGTCGATCCGCGGCTGGAGGGCGGGCGCATCAACGCCCGCACCACCGAAAACATCGTCGAAGTCACCACGCTGGCCGGGCGCGAACTGCTGTTCTACCGCGCGCCACACCCTAAGGTCGCCTTCATCCGCGCCACCACAGCCGACCCCGAGGGCAACCTCGCCATGGACCGCGAAGCGCTCACACAAGACACGCTGGCCATTGCCATGGCCACCAAGAACAGCGGTGGCATGGTGATCGCGCAGGTGGAGTACATCACCGAATCCGGCGCCCTGCTGCCGCGCCGCGTGAAGGTGCCCGGCATCCTGGTGGACTGCGTGGTCGTGGCCCGTCCCGAGATGCACATGCAGACCTACGGCACCGCCTACAGCCCCGCGCTGTCGGGCGAGATGCGCGTGCCGCTGGACGCCCTGGCGCCGCTGCCGCTGGACGAGCGCAAGGTGATCGCGCGGCGCGCGGCCTTCGAGCTCATGCCCAACGCGGTCATCAACCTCGGCATCGGCATGCCCGAAGGCCTGGCCGCCGTGGCCGCCGAGGAGCGCCTGCTGCCCTACATGACGCTCACCGCCGAGCCTGGCCTGGTGGGGGGTGTACCGGGCAGCGGCATGAATTTCGGCGCCGCCACCAACGCCGCCGCCCAGCTGGACATGAACCAGCAGTTCGACTTCTACGACGGCGGCGGCCTGGACCTGGCCTGCCTGGGCCTGGCCGAGTGCGACGCGCGCGGCAACATCAACGTCAGCCGCTTCGGCCCCAAGCTGGCGGGTGCCGGTGGCTTCATCAACATCACGCAGAACAGCCGCGTGGTCGTGTTCGCGGGCACCTTCACCGCCGGTGGCCTGAAGGTGGCGGTGGGCGACGGGCAGTTGCGCATCACCCAGGAAGGCAAACACCGGAAGTTCGTCGAGAAGATCGAACAGGTCACCTTCAACGGCGAACACGCGGCGCGCAACGGCCAGAAGGTCATCTACGTCACCGAGCGCTGCGTGCTCGCATTGACCACCGAGGGCCTGGAGCTGACCGAAGTGGCGCCGGGCATCGACATCGAGCGCGACATCCTGCCGCACATGGCCTTCAAGCCCATCGTGCGCAACCCCCAACCCATGGACGAGCGCATCTTCCGCGCCGAGCCCATGGGCCTGAAAGACACGCTGCTGGCGATCTCGCTGCCGCAGCGCATGGCCTACCAGGCCGACCGCAACCTGCTGTTCCTGAACTTCCAGGCGCTCAAGCTGCGCACGCCGCAGGACGCCCACGACGTGCAGACCGCCGTCGAAGCGCAGTGCCGCGCCATCGGCCACCCGGTCGACGTGATCGTGAACTACGACAACTTCGAAATCGCAGAACCTGCCATGGATGCCTACGCCGCCGTGGTCGAACACATGACCCAGCACCACTACCGCAGCGTCACCCGCTACAGCACCAGCACCTTCCTGCGCAACAAGCTCGGCCAGGCCATCCATGCGCGGGGGCTGGCGCCACACATTTTCGAAACGCGGGTTGAGGCCGAAGCGGCCATCCAACCCTGAATTCACAGGAAACACCCCATGTTCAACGACCCCGCTTCGCACGATCCCCTGCCCAAGGTCTGGGACGAAAACTCCCGCATCGGCGACATGCTCAAGGGCCGACGCGGCCTGGTGGTCGGTGTGGCCAATGGCGACAGCATCGCCTTCGGCTGCGCCGCCAAACTGCGCGCCTTCGGTGCCGATATCGCGCTGACCTACCTCAACGACAAGGCCAAGCCCTATGTCGAGCCGCTGGCCCAGCAACTCGATGCTGCGCTGCTGCTGCCACTGGACGTGACCCAGCCGGGCCAGATGCAGGCGGTGTTCGAGCAGATCCGCGACACCTGGGGCTCGCTCGACTTTGTCATCCACTCCATCGCCTTTGCGCCGCGCGACGACCTGCACGGGCGCATCGTGGACTGCTCGCAGACCGGTTTTCTGCAGGCGATGCAGGTGTCCTGCCATTCCTTCATCGAGATGGCGCACTTTGCCGAACCGCTCATGAACCCGGGCGGCGCGCTGGTCACCATGAGCTACTACGGCGCCGACAAGGTGGTCAACAACTACAACCTCATGGGTCCGGTCAAGGCCGCGCTGGAATCGAGCGTGCGCTACATGGCCAAGGAACTGGGCGAAAAAGACATCCGCGTGTTTGCGGTATCGCCCGGCCCGCTGCGCACCCGGGCGGCCTCTGGCATCGGGCACTTTGACGAACTGATCGACATGGCCGTCACCCGCTCGCCGGGCCGCCGCCTGGTGGACATTGCCGAAGTGGGCCGCGCCGTGGCCTTCCTGGTCGGTGGTGGTGCTTCGGGGATGACCGGGGATGTGATTTACGTGGACGCTGGCCTGCACATCATGGCCTAGATGCCTCCCCCCGCGCCGCCTTCGGCGTCACCCCCCAGGGGGCGGCACTGGCGGCCCGGCAAAGCCGGCCCGGCGGTGCCGCCCCCTGGGTTGAGACCCTCTCAGGCGCTGTGGGTCGCGCTCCGGTGGGGCTTATCGTCGCCTTACCCTCTTGCTTACCTGTACCCTACTGCGCGCGGCCACTGTGCGCCACCAGCAGGGCCAGCAGCGCCGATGACGCGCGGGCCATGGGGCCATCGGCGCGGCTGGTCAGGGCGATGGGCACTTTGGCGCCGAGCACGATGCCCGAGCCGGTGGCGCCGGCCAGGTATTCGAGCTGTTTGGCCAGCATGTTGCCGCTCTCCAGATCGGGCACGGCCAGGATGTCGGCCTGGCCCGCCACGTCGGACGTGATCTGCTTGATGCGCGCGGCTTCTTTGGAGATCGCGTTGTCAAAGGCCAGCGG
>DAIOEI010000120.1:3076-4504 GCA_036746335.1 Hydrogenophaga sp.
GGGCTTGCTGTACAGCGGCACATCGAAGCGGAACACATGCGACATGCGCCGCCCGGTGCGCAGCTCCTTGCGCGCGAGCACGGCGCTGAGGATCTCGTCGGAATGCAGGCTGCCCTTCATCAGGCTGAGCACCTCGCCGCTGACCGCCATGGCGGCCGCGTGTTCCGCTGCGGCGTGGCTGTGGGGTACATGGACGATCTTCACGCCCCGGAGGTCCAGGCCCGCTTCGTCGGCCACCGACCGGATCTTGGCTTCCGGACCCACCAGGATCGGCACCATCAAGCCCAGCTGGGCCGCGTCCAGTGCGCCCGCGAGCGAGCCTTCGTCGCAGGGGTGCACCACGGCGCAAGGGACTGCGGGCAAGTGTTCACCCAGCGCCAGCAGGTCTTTGAACCGGGCTTGCGGGTCCAGCAGCTGGATGCGCGGCAGGCTGCTGCGCTCCCGCACCACTTTCTGCGTGGGCGCCCGCACGCGGGCCACCCCGCTGACCACCCGTTCACCCTTCTGATTGATCACCTCACACGCCAGATCGACCGACTTGTGCACCTCGTCTTTGGCGGTCACGGTCGCGCTGACCGTGAGCGTGTCACCAATGCGCACCGGGCGGGCAAAGTGCAGGCTTTGATCCAGGTAAATGGTGCCGGTGCCTGGAAACTGGGTGCCGAGCAATGCCGAGATCAGCGCGCCGCTCCACATGCCGTGCCCGACCACACCGTGCATCAGCGTGTCACCGGCGTAGTCGGCATCGAGGTGGGCGGGATTGGTGTCACCGGAGACTGCTGCGAACGCCTCGATGTCTTGTGGCATCAGCGTGCGCAGCAGGCGGGCACTTTGCCCGACTTGCAATTCGTCAAAAGTGAAGTTCTCAACGAGATCGGTGACGGTGTTCATGGAACTGTGCAAAAAAATAAGACCAAAGGTTGATCACAAGGCTGTGGAAGGATTGGACCTCGTCCAGGCTGCGCTCATGAAACAAACGAACCGGTGATCACCGGCCAGATGTCACTCATGTTGACAGCGCGGTATGGCACAGAGGTGACAAGGGCAGGATTTGTGACGGATCAGGCCCAGCAAGTCATATTTCAGACATATTTCTGTCATCAAACCAGCCGACCCAACCAGTATGCTCGCACCATCCGGACATACCCTGATCGGCATGTCCATCGTTTTCTAAAACCGTCGTGAGGAAGAATGTTCCATGAGAGCTCTGAAAAAAGCCCGCAAACTGATTGAAAACCACCCGGGCAAGAAGTCGGCCGACACCCTTTCGCGTCTGGTCGTGGCGCTGGAGTCGGATGCACCTTTCAAGCTGACCGATCTGTACGACCTGAGCTACGACGACTTCACGCTGGCGATGGAAGTGATGACGGAGTGGCGCCTTGATCGCTACTACACCAGCAAGGCCGTGTTGCTGGACCTGTCCATGCA
>DAIOEI010000120.1:4604-6877 GCA_036746335.1 Hydrogenophaga sp.
CCGCTGGGTGTCACAGAGCTTTTATGGCGGCTGGTTGAAATCACTTCACCTGATTGCCCGATGCAACGGGTGTGAAAGGCGGTGGCAACACGCAGCTTTTCCCCTTTACCCAACTTCTGGAGAAAACTCGATGAAAAAGAGCCTGATTGCTCTGGCCGTTCTGGCCGCTTCCGGCGCCGCAATGGCGCAATCTTCCGTGACCCTGTATGGCCGCGCCGATCTGGGCGTGGGCTCTGAAAAGGTCGACGGCAAAAGCACCACCAGCATGTTCAACGGCGGCCTGACCACTTCCCGCTGGGGCGTGCGTGGCAGCGAAGACCTGGGCGGTGGCTTGAAGGCCTTCTTCCAGTTCGAGCAAGGTCTGCGCCTGACCACCGGTGAGATCGCCAAATCGGGCGGCACCGAGTTTGGTCGTCGAGCCCATGTGGGTCTGTCTGGCGGTTTCGGCAAGGTGACACTGGGTCGCACCTCCACCGTGTACGACGATGCCCGTGGCTTGGCCAACACTTACTCTGTGTTCGACAGTTCCTTTACCCCCTCTGCCAACGGCGTGTTCAGCTCCGGCGGCGACTATGCCAGCCGTGCCAACAGCCAGATCCGCTACGACCTGCCCAACCTGGGTGGCGTCTACGGTGGCCTGACCTACGCTTTCGACCAGAAAGCCGATGTGGACAGCACCATCACCGGCCTGCTGCTGGGTTACAAGAACGGCCCGATGAACGTCGCACTGGGCTACCAAAACCAGAAAGAATCGTCTGACAAGTACATGCAGCTGGCTGGCACCTACAACATGGGCGTTGCCGCCCTGGCCGTTGGCTACAACACCCGTTCCGGTTCGGACGCCAAGGGCGACGACACCGAGCTGACCCTGGGCGTGGAAGTGCCGATGGGCACCGTCAAGCTGTCGGCCGGTTACGCCACCAGCAAGACCGAAATTGGTGGTTCCACCTCGGCCAAGGCTTCGGGCTTTGGTTTCGGCGCTACCTACTCGATGTCCAAGCGCACCCGCCTGTACGCTGGCTTCCGCGACGTCGAAGTCAAGGACGGCGCTGGCAAGGTCACCTCTGACGGTTCGCTGCTGGGCCTGGGCGTTCGCCACGACTTCTGATCGATGGATCTGGGAGGCTTGGCGCCTCTCAGGCTGAAAAGATCTCCAGGGTTGCGCTGGGCCGGATGGTCCATCAGAGATGGCGCAAACCCCTTCACCGCCCGGGCCCTGGCCCGCGGCGGTTTTTTTGTTTGGTATCGAGCGCAAAGAGCGCTCAGTCGTCCAATGGCGTGAGCTTGGCCACCGACAGCGCCAGCCACTTCACCCCGTGGCGCGCAAAGCTCACCTGCGCGCGCGCGTCGGCCCCGGCGCCTTCCAGCGCCAGCACCTTGCCTTCGCCGAACTTGGTGTGAAACACCTTCATGCCGGTCTTGATGTCGGTGCCCCGGTCGGGCTCGGGGTTGCTTTTGCCGCCCAGTCCTTTCGGGTCGCTTCCCGATGCCCAGCCCGGCGACCAGGCGGGTTGCAGCACGGCGGGTGCACCGGCTCCGCGCGCGCCGTAGCCCCCCCGGTTGCCTGACCAGCCTGCGCCACCGCCCGCTCCGCCCGCGCCCGGGTTCCAGGCCGGTTGCTGCGGCGTGAGCCACTTCAGGCAGGCCTCGGGCAGTTCCTCGAAGAAGCGGCTCTTCATGTTGTAGCGCGTCTGCCCGTGCAGCATGCGGGTCTGCGAATGGCTGAGGTACAGGCGCTTGCGCGCCCGCGTGATCGCGACGTACATCAGGCGCCGTTCTTCTTCCAGCCCGTCGCGGTCGCTCATCGAATTCTCGTGCGGGAACAGGCCCTCTTCCATGCCGGTGATGAAGACGCAGTCAAACTCCAGGCCCTTGGCGGCGTGCACCGTCATGAGCTGCACCGCGTCCTGCCCGGCCTGGGCCTGGTTGTCGCCGGATTCGAGCGCGGCGTGGGTGAGGAAGGCCACAAGCGGACTCATGGTTTCGCCGGTTTCGGCGTTGGGTGCCAGCGGCTCGTCCAGCACCGGTAGCGCCGGGTCCAGGCCCTGGCTGGCCGGGCTCTGGGTCAGTGCCGCCCCGTCGGCCGTGCGCGCCACCGCATCGCGGCCGAAGCCTTCGATGCCCACAAAGCTCTTCGCCGCGCTCACCAGTTCTTCCAGGTTCTCCACCCGGTCCTGCCCTTCGCGCTCGGCACGGTAATGCTCGATCAATCCACTGTGATCGAGCACCAGCTCGATGATCTCGGAGAGCGTCATGCCCACCGAGCGCTCGCG
>DAIOEI010000121.1:0-6816 GCA_036746335.1 Hydrogenophaga sp.
CCCTGATGACGGTCGCGTCTGTGGTGGGCTGGACGGTGTTGTTTTGGTCCTATTCTCCGTTGCTGGCGCTGTGTGGCGCTGGCGTGCTGCTGGGGGCGTACGCGATTGTGCTGGGCCTGGAGGTCATATCCGCCGCGCGTTTGAACCGTGCCGACCAGGTGATCCAACCCACTGCGGTGGAACTCTGGCGAGCCTGGTGGAAAGAGGCTTGCACGGCACCACAGGTCTTTGCCTGGCGCCAGCCCTTTCGCTGGCGCGACCATCCAGATAGCAGCGAATGCAGCGAAATACCGACGCGGCCCTGGACCGTTTTTGTCCACGGATTCGTTTGTAACAGAGGCTTCTGGCATCCCTGGATGCAGGCATTGCGCAGCCGCAGTTTGCACTACACATCGGTGAACCTGGAGCCGGTGTTCGGATCGATCGACGATTACGTTGACCAGATCGAAGAAGCCGTCAGGCGCGCCGAGCATGCGGGCTCTTGCCCGGTTGTTCTGGTATGCCACAGCATGGGCGGTCTGGCTGCGCGCGCATGGGCCGTGAAGCAAACGGATCTTTCGAAGCGTGTCACGCGTATCGTGACATTGGGAACGCCACACCATGGCACATGGCTCGGGCGTTTCAGCCGAGTTCCCAACGGTGTGCAAATGCGCCTGAACAGCCAATGGTTGCAGGCCCTGCAAGCGCGAGAATTCATGTGCAGGCCCTCGGGCGCTTACCAGCAGTTCACATGCTGGTACTCCAACACCGACAACATCGTGATGCCAGCGAGCAGTGCCTCCCTGCCAGGAGCCGACAACCGCTTGCTGATCGGCCAGCCGCATGTGGCGCTGGCTTTTGGGCCCGAGGTGCTGGCCCACACGCTGGGGCTCCTGCAGGAGAGCGCAGCCAGCACACCCACCGGGCCGGAGTTGCTGCTGTCAACGCCCGCGCCATCCGGGTGTGAAGAGCAGGCAGGTCGCGTCAGCCTTTGAGCACGCCACGGCGGACCTGATCGAGCTCCATGGTTTCAAACAGGGCTTTGAAATTGCCTTCGCCAAAGCCTTGGTTCCCCTTGCGCTGGATGAACTCGAAGAAGATGGGCCCGAACTGGTTCTCGCTGAAAATCTGCAAGAGCAGCTCGCCCGGTAAGCCATCCACCAAAATGTTGCGTGCCTTTAGCGCAGCAATGTCTTCACCATGGTTCGGTATGCGCTTGGGCAGCAACTCGTAGTAGGTCTCGCTGGTGTTCAGCAGCTTCAGGCCTTCCAGTTGCAGTGCGTCCACCGTGTCGTAGAGATTGGTCGAAGCCAGCGCGATGTGCTGGATGCCCTCACCCTGGTAGCGGTCCAGGTACTCCTGAATCTGGCCGGCCTTGTCGTTGCCTTCTTCGTTAATCGGAATGCGTATCTTGCCGCAAGCGCTGGTCATGGCCTTGCTCTTGATGCCTGTCTGTTGGCCTTCCAGGTCAAAGTAGCGCACTTCGCGGAAGTTGAAAATGCGCTCGTAGAAACCAGCCCATTCGGCCATGCGGCCGCGGTGCACGTTGTGCGTCAGGTGGTCGATCACCGTCAGGCCGTGCCCCGCCGGGTTCAGCTCTGCGCCTGCCAGCGGCTCAAAATCGACGTCGTAGAAGCCGATGTTGCCGATCTCACCGTCTTTTGCACCATTTTTGCCGCGCCAGCGGTCAATGAAGTAAATGATGGAGTCGCCAATGCCCTTGATGGCTGGGATGTTCAGCTCGCCGGGCGCTGCGTTGTTGGCATAACCCCAGGCGCCCAGGGCAATGGCGCGTTCGTAGGCCGCTTTGGCGTCGTGCACACGAAATGCAATGGCGCACACACTGGGGCCGTGCTGGCGTGCAAAGCGCTGCGCAAAGCTGTCGGGCTCGGCATTGATGATGAAGTTGATTTCGCCCTGGCGGTACAGGGTCACCGCCTTGTGGCGGTGTCTGGCCACGGGCTTGAAACCCATGCGCTCAAACAGGGCGCCCATGGCCTGCGGATCGGGTGCTGCGTATTCAATGAACTCGAAGCCGTCGGTGCCCATGGGGTTGTCCCAAGTTTCGGTGTTTGGCGTTGGCATGGTGGTCTCCTAGTGTGGGGCGTCGCGCTGGTGTGTCAACGCTGGCGAAACACCCACTGTATCGGTCAATCCACACAGATTCCCGGCGTTGTGGTGCGCGATATGATCGCCATACACATGATTCTTCTAATGATTTCTTCATGAACGCATTGGACAAGCTTGATCGACAGATACTGCGCAAACTTCAGGCGGATGGGCGGGCGAGTTACGAACAACTGGCGGAGACGGTAGCCCTGTCTCCCAGCGCCGTGTTGCGCCGGGTCAAGCGGTTGGAGGAAGCTGGCGTGATCGACCGCTATGTGGCCCTGGTCAAGCCCGAGGCGGTCGGCCTGGGCTTGACGGCGTATGTGCATGTCCGACTGGAGAAGCAGGGCGAGAGTGCCAAGCGCAACCCCATGGATCTGTTTCGGGCGAGCGTGCAGGCGTGGCCGGAGGTGGTGGAGTGCGCTGCACTCACCGGTGAAATGGATTTTCAGCTGCGATTGCTGGTGGCCGACATGGCAGCCTATTCGCGCTTCATGATGGACACCTTGCTCAAGCATCCCAGTGTGCAGGACTGCAAAACCAGCTTCGTGATGGACCGCGTCAAGAGCACGACGGCACTGCCCCTCTGATGCTATGGGCGCCTGTGGCGCGGCAACGGTGCACCACTGTGGCAAATCTCACAGCGATGCTTGCCGCCGGTCGCTCCATGACCCCTTCCAACCCCTGGGTACTTGCAGATATAGGGAAAACCCTTAATCTATACCCATGACCGACCCGCTTGCATGGTTCGACGCCGAAGGCGAAACCTTCGATGAGTTAAGCCCCACCGGCGAGGCGGGTTGGGGCAGTGCTGTCGCCTCCACCGAGCTATCGGTGCCCATCCGCCGTATCGGCTCTCGACACCTGGTGGCCATCACGGCGCACTTGCTGGCGTTGGATCCCCACGACAGGTACCTGCGTTTTGGCTATGCGGCCAACGACGAACAGATCCGACGGTATGCCGACGGGCTGAACTTTGCCCGCGATGAGCTATTTGGCATTTTCAACCGCCATCTGGAGTTGATCGCGTTGGCCCATCTGGCCTACTCGGTCGATCCACAGTGCGCCAGTTGCGCAGAATTCGGCGTCTCGGTGTCCAAACATGCCCGTGGTCGAGGTTACGGGCGCTTGTTGTTCGAGCGCGCGGTCCTGCATGCACGCAACGAAGGCGTTCAACTGCTGTTCATTCATGCCTTGAGTGAAAACACCGCCATGCTCACAATTGCTCGCAAGGCCGGGGCATCGATTGAGCGGGATGGCCCGGAGAGCGAGGCGCATTTGCGCTTGCCTCCCGCTGACTTCGACTCACGGGTCACCGAGTTGATCAACGAGCAACTGGCCCGCACCAACTACCACCTCAAGACCCAGGCGCGGCATTTCTGGGATGTGCTGCAGCGGTTGCAAGCTTTGCGACAGGGCTGGTTTCAGCGCGCCGAGAGCTAAAACCCTTGCGCAGAGGTCGGCTGGGCTTTGTCATGCGCTTGGGGTATCCTTGAGTAGTTACAACTCTTGCTCTCCTGCAGTGACAGACCATCCTCCCAGTCCCGGGCCGCAGCGTGGCCTGCGGCATGAAGACAAACGTGGATTTCTCCAGAAACTCGCCGAGTTCATCCACCCTGGACCCGATTCCAAAGACGAGCTGATCGAAACCTTGGCCGAGGCCGAGAACAACGACATCATCAACGCCGAATCCCGCGTCATGCTCGAAGGCGTGATTCGCATGGCCGATATGACGGCTGGCGATGTGATGGTCGCAGCACCGCGCATGGACGTTCTGAGCATCGATGCGCCATACGACGAGTTGCTGCACATCGTCATAGACACCGCCCACTCGCGGTTCCCGGTCTATGAGGGTGACCGCGAGAACATCATTGGCATCCTCATGGCCAAAGACCTGCTCAAGCTGCAGCGTGCGCCTGAGCTCAACATCCGCGCTTTGCTGCGCCCTGCCACGTTTGTGCCCGAGAACAAAGGCTTGAACGACCTGTTGCGCGATTTCCGGGGCAACCGCAACCATCTGGCCATCGTGATCGACGAGTTCGGCCGTCTCGCAGGCTTGATCACCATCGAGGACGTGCTCGAGGAAATCGTTGGCGAAATCGAAGACGAGTTTGACGAGGCCGAAGATGAAG
Source organism: Hydrogenophaga sp. (assembly GCA_036746335.1). Classification (GTDB taxonomy): domain Bacteria; phylum Pseudomonadota; class Gammaproteobacteria; order Burkholderiales; family Burkholderiaceae_C; genus Hydrogenophaga. The sequence continues at coordinate 4,221 of DAIOEI010000121.1, forward strand.
GCGACATCTTCGCTCTGGCCGACGGCTCCTGGCGCGTGAGCGGCAACACGGCAATAGAGCGCATCAACGAGCAGTTTGGGCTCTCTCTCGATGAAGAGGAGTTCGACACCATTGGGGGCTTGATTGCCCATACCATCGGCCATGTTCCCAAACGCACCGAAGAACATGTGCTCGAAGGCTTGCGTTTTTTGGTGCTGCACACCCAGGGTGGAGCGGTCAGGTGGTTCAAGGTCCGGCCAGTGCAGGCTGTCGAATGATCCCCGGCAGCACCTGCTCTGATGCGCAGTCTTTTTGACAACCTCCACACGCCCTCCAGTCTGTCGCCCCTGAGTGGCGAGGCACCCAGCCGTGCCGTGCAGGGCTCTGGCTGGTTCTGGTTTTGCGTTTGTGTGGTGGCCGGAGTGCTGCAAGCCGCTTCGCTGGCTTGGCCCTTCGAGGCTTGGGCACCGCCCGGCTGGGCTGCGGGTGAACCCATCGGGATTTTGCAGACCGCCTCGCTGGTCCTGTTGGTGCTGGCCTTGCGCCATGTTCACCGTGTACGCCAAGGCGTCTGGAGAGCCTGGGTATTTGCCACCAGTTGGTTGGCCGGCACGTTCTGGTGGTTGTTCGTGTCGATGCACACCTATGGTGGCCTGCCTGCTTGGATGGCGGCGCTGGCGGTTTTGGCCCTGGCGGGTTTCCTGGCCACCTATTACGCTTTGGCAGCCGGTCTTTTGTGTCGCCTCGCGCCCCGCTCCCGAGCTTTTCAAGCGTTGTTGTTCGCTGCTTTGTGGACATTGGCGGAGCTGATGCGGGGGCGTTGGCTGACGGGCTTCCCTTGGGGCGCTGGCGGCTATGCCCAGGTGGACTGGATGGCAGGTTTTGCGCCCTGGGTCGGGGTCTACGGCATGGGCGCTTTGTCTGCCTGGCTGGCCTATACGCTGGCGGCTTCGGTGCCCGCCCTGTGGCGTGTGCTGACCCAGAGGAAGCGCACGGCCAGCGCCATCGGCCAGGCCGTGCACGGCATGACCCAACCGGCCGGCGACTCCGCAGGCGCCCTGGCAGTGCAATCGGTCGCGGTGCTTTTCCTGTTGGCCAGTCTCTGGCTCGGGCCTGTATGGCATCAAGCGGGTTTGAGCCAGACCCGGTCAGCAGGGCAACTGCCTGTCTGGTTGCTCCAAGGCAATGTGTCGCAAGACCAAAAATTTGAGCCGGGCACAGGAGTGGCTCTGGCCATGACCTGGTACCCACAGCAAGTCGCGTCGGCCACGCTGGCCGCCCAGCAGGGCGGCGCAGGCGCCCCGCGCCTGGTGGTAGGCCCGGAAACCGCCATCCCGTTGCTGCCTCAGCAGATGGACGCCAGCTTTCTGAGTGCGTTGCTGCAAACGGTGGCTCAAGCTGAGACCGATACTGAGCGCCAGGTGGGCGTGCTGCTGGGGCTGCCCTTGGGCAGCTTCGAGGCCGGATACACCAACTCCGCCTGGGGCATGAGCCCGCAGGCCGCAGCGCAGGGCCACCCCGATGACTTTTACAAGTACCACAAACACCATCTGGTGCCCTTTGGCGAGTTCATTCCACCCTTCTTTCGCTGGTTCACCGAGCTCATGCGCATTCCCCTGGGCGACTTTCGTCGCGGCGAACTGGGTCAGAGACCCTGGGTCTGGGCCGGGCAACGCATCGCACCCAACATCTGTTACGAAGACTTGTTTGGTGAAGAACTGGCGGCTTCTTTCGTCGATGTAGCCCATGCCCCCACATTGCTCGTGAACCTGAGCAACATCGGCTGGTTTGGCGACACTGTGGCCATTGACCAGCATCTTCAAATCTCGCGCCTGCGGGCCTTGGAGCTGGGGCGCCCCATGCTGCGTGCCACCAACACCGGCGCCACTGCGGTCATCAACCACCAAGGAGTGGTTACCCACCAGCTGCCCCGGCTCACGCGCGGGCGGCTGGAGGCCACTGTAGAAGGGCGCGAAGGGCTGACGCCGTATGCACGCTGGGCGGCCTCTTGGGGGCTGGCGCCGGTTTGGGGGGTGTGCCTGTCGGTATTGCTGTTGGCGGTGCTGCGGCAGCGGCGCCGGAACTCAAGGCCTTTGTCCGGGCGCTGAACCCTGGCGGCAGACGCCCCGGAATCCATCGGAGCAGGAAGATGCCTCTATGGCCAGAGTCATCGGGCCGTAAAATCACCGGCTTTGCGCCCTGGGTCACCCGCCGGGCGAAAGCCCTTGTTGTCCCCGTGCCTTTGCCCTGAGCTGCCCCCCCATCTCATGTTGACCTTCCAGCAAATCATCCTGACCCTGCAGTCCTACTGGGACCGGCAAGGCTGCGCCCTGCTCCAGCCTTACGACATGGAAGTCGGCGCCGGCACCAGCCACACCGCCACCTTCCTGCGCGCCATCGGTCCCGAGCCCTGGAAGGCCGCCTACGTGCAGCCCAGCCGCCGCCCCAAGGACGGTCGCTACGGCGAGAACCCCAACCGCCTGCAGCACTACTACCAGTACCAGGTGGTGCTCAAGCCCGCACCGGCCAACATCCTGGAGCTGTACCTGGGTTCGCTCGAAGCGCTCGGCTTCGACCTGAAGAAGAACGACATCCGCTTCGTGGAGGACGACTGGGA
>DAIOEI010000122.1:0-6801 GCA_036746335.1 Hydrogenophaga sp.
CTGCAAAGGGGGTGGGTGAAATACCCGGTGGCCTGCGGCATGGCGGATTTACGGTATGGTTCGCGGCATGAGCGCCGACCCCAAACTCCAACAATTGTTGAACCAGCTTAACACGGTCATGGTGGGCAAAAGTGCCCAGGTGGCCGACTGTGTGGCCTGCTTGCTGGCCGGTGGCCACCTGCTGATCGAAGACGTGCCTGGCGTCGGAAAGACCACGCTGGCGCATGCGCTGGCGCGCTCTTTCGGGCTGCAGTTCTCGCGTGTTCAGTTCACCGCCGACCTGATGCCCACCGACCTGATCGGTGTGTCCATCTACGAGCGTGGCAAAGACGGCTTTGTGTTCCACCCAGGCCCGGTATTCGCCCAGGTCTTGCTGGCCGACGAAATCAACCGCGCCAGCCCCAAGACCCAAAGCGCCTTGCTCGAAGCGATGGAGGAAAAACAGGTCACCGCCGAGGGTTCCACCCGGGCCCTGCCTGCCCCGTTTTTTGTCATCGCGACCCAGAATCCCCACGACCAGCTGGGCACCTACGCATTGCCGGAGTCTCAGCTGGACCGTTTCCACATGCGGCTGTCGCTCGGTTACCCCGACCGCGCTGCCGAACGTGCGCTGCTGCGCGGGCAGGACCGGCGCGAATTGCTGGAGCAATTGCCTTCGGTACTCAGCCCGGCGGACCTGGCCCGACTTCAGCAAGCGGTCAACGCAGTCCACACGGCCGAGCCGGTGCTGGACTACCTGCAAGACCTGATCGCAGCCACCCGCAGTGGCCGCTGGTTTGCCCAGGGGCTTTCGCCCCGGGCAGCGCTGGCCGTGATCCGCGCGGGCAAGGCGCAGGCGTTTCTCAGTGGTCGCGACTATGTGGCGCCGGACGATATTGCGGCCATCCTGCCGCAAACCGTGGCGCACCGCCTGGTGCCCGTCAGCGATGCCGGTCGTGGGGCTGCCGAGCAGGTGCGCGCCATGGTGGACGCCACGCCACTTCCATGAGGTGGATTGCTCCAGCCGGGCTGCGCGTGCGCCTGCGACAGTGGTTTCACAACCGGCTGCCGCGCACCGACACACTCACGCTGACGCAGCGGAACGTGTACATTTTGCCGACCCGCGCCGGCGCCATGCTGGGCCTGACACTGCTGCTGCTCTTGGTCGGAAGCATCAACTACCAGCTCAACCTGGGCTACCTGCTGACCTTTCTGATCGCAGGCTGCGCCGTTGTGGCCTTGCACGTGTGCCATGGCAACCTGCGCGGCATCGGGCTGCATCTGAGTCCCCCAGGGCCGGTGCATGTGGGGCAGGCGGTGGCGCTGGAGATACGCCTGAGCAGTGAACGCAAACGGGCCCGGTATGGCATTGGACTGCGGGTAACCGATGGTTCTGGCCACCCGACCTGGGACCATCAACTGGCCTGGACCGACATCCCGGCACAAGGCAGCGCCACGGTACATGTCAGCTGGACGGCGCCCGCGCGCGGCTGGCACCCGCTGCCGGTACTGACCACGCTGACGCGCTTCCCACTGGGCACGGTGCAAGCCTGGAACCACTGGCGGCCCGCTGCCCAGGTGCTGATTTACCCCGCACCCGAACCCCATCCACCGCCTCTGCCACCGGGGGAACCCCGCTCCGACGCCACGGGCCTGACGCAATCCACGCTCACAGGCGACTTTGACGGTGTTCGCGCCTACCGGCGGGGAGACACCCTCAAAACCGTGGTCTGGAAAAAAGCGGCGCAAAGCTTTGCAGCGGGCCGCAACGACCTGGTCAGCCGTGATGCGTCTGCCGCGCAACGCCATCAGCTGTGGCTGGATCTGGCCCAGACCGGGACCAACGGGCTGGAGGCGCGACTGGCCCGCCTGACCGCATGGGTATTGCTGGCGGACCGGCTCGGTCTGGACTACGGGCTGCGCCTGCCGGGTCGCGAATTGGCACCTGGACAGGGGCAGGTGCACCGGTCCCGATGCCTGGAGGCCTTGGCGCTGACATGATGCCCCCGAACAAGCACCCCTGCCTGGCCCCACAGACACCCCCGCCATGGCGCTGATACTCCCCCGCTCCTTGCCGCGTGATGCGCGCGACACGCTGTTCCTGCTTGTGGTGATCGCCGGTGTGGTGTTCATGCAGGTGGGCCATATCCCCTGGTGGTGCACCGCGCTGACCGCTGGCGTCCTGCTTTGGCGCGGCACGCTTGCCGTTCGCAACCAGCCGCTGCCCGGCTGGCTCTGGCGTTCGACTTTGCTTGCACTGACTTTGGGCGCAACCTACCTGACCCATGGCACTCTTTTGGGGCGCGATGCCGGCGTGACCTTGATCGTGGTTTTGCTCGCCCTCAAGACACTCGAACTGCGGGCCCGCCGTGACGCCTTCGTGGTCTTCTTCCTCGCCTTTTTTGCACTGCTCACTCACTTCTTTTACTCGCAGTCACTGCTCACAGCGGTGGGTATTTTGCTAGCCCTGCTGGGCCTTCTGACAGCACTGGTCAATGCCAACATGCCGGTGGGACGCCCCTCGTTGTGGCAGGCAGCGCGCACGGCTGCTGGCATGGCTGCGTTGGGCGCGCCCATCATGCTGGTGCTGTTTCTGTTGTTCCCCAGAATGGCACCACTTTGGAGCATGCCTGGCGACCCTATCGGGCGCAGCGGCCTCTCGGGCGAGATGCGGGTAGGCGAAATGGCCGAGCTGGTGCTGGACGAACGCATCGCCATGCGCATCCGCTTCGAAGACGAACCACCGCCCCGATCCGCCATGTACTTCCGGGGGCCGGTGCTGACCGACTTCGACGGACTGCGCTGGGGACCATTGCGATCGGGTTTTCCGGACGATATGCGATTGCAGGCCGAGCTGCGCCTCAGCGGCGAACCGATCCGCTATGAAGTGACGCTGGAGCCGCACCAGCAGCGCTGGCTTTTCTTGCTGGAAGCGGGCGCCAGCGCTCCGGTCTTGCCGCGTGGCTCAGCCCAGATGACCAGCGACCTGCGTTGGCTCAGCCCGGGCCCGGTGACCGAGCTGCTGCGCTACAGCGCGCAGAGCCACGTCCGTTTCCAGCACGGGCCGACTGCCATGGTGCTGGGCCTGCAAGACCACCTGGAACTGCCGCCGGGCTACAACCCCCGCACCCTGGCCTGGGCAGTTCAACTGGGTCAGCAATGGGGCACCGGCCCGCAAAGCGCGCGTGCGCTCATAGACGCCGTCCTGCAACACCTTCGCACAGGCGGCTACACCTACACGCTGGCGCCCGGGATTTACGGTCGCGACAGCGCGGACGAATTCTGGTTTGACCGCCGCGAGGGTTTCTGCGAACACATTGCGTCGAGCTTCGTGATCCTGATGCGGGCGCTGGACATCCCTGCACGCATCGTCACCGGCTACCAGGGCGGAGAACTCAACCCGGTCGATGGGTTCTGGACGGTGCGGCAAAGCGACGCCCACGCCTGGGCCGAGGTCTGGTTGGCGGGAGAAGGCTGGGTGCGCATCGATCCCACCGGTATGGTCGCGCCCGGCCGGGTGGATGCATTTGAACGCCTGCGCCCGCCAGACGGTCTTTTCACCGGAACCTTGCGCAGCGTCAATCCGGCGCTGCTGACGCAGATGCGCGCGGTATGGGATGCGCTCAACAACGGCTGGAACCAGTGGGTGCTCAATTACACACAAGGTCGCCAGCTGGACCTGCTTCGACACCTGGGGTTTCAGAGCCCGAGCTGGACCGATCTTGTGGTCGCCCTGGGAGTGGTGTTGGCCTTGGCCGCGTTGGGCGGAGCGGGCTGGATGCTGTGGGAACGCCGTCAGCACGACCCTTGGCTGCGCTTGCTGCAGCAAGCGCGCCAGCAATTGAGCAAACGGGGTCTGCACAGCCATGCCAGCACGCCGCCCCGAACACTGGCAACCCAGGTGTTGCGTCACTTTGGCGAGACAAGCCAGAGCCAGAACGTGCATTTGTGGCTATTGCGGCTCGAAGCCTTGCGCTACGGACAAAACAGCCCTGACAGCCTCGCTACACTGCGGCGCGAATACCGCCAAATCGTCTGGCCCACTCCGCCAGACACCTAGGACCTCACCGGACGCATCCCCATGATGCAGCCAGCGACCAACTCTCCCCAGCCCATGCCGCCTTTGCTCCACCACCGTTGTCCGAACAGCTGGAAGACCTGGCTCACCGCAATGGTCTGCGCGGTAGCAAGCGCCAGTGCTTTTGCGCAGCCCAGCGGCAGCGCTGCCAAACAACGTCCGGCAGGAGCTGCCGCGCCGGCGACCGGCTACGGCGATCACGCCCAAGCCATGCGTTATGCCGAAGAGATCGCTGCGCGGCATGCGCTGGACCCGCAATGGACGCGATTGCACATCGGGCAGGCGCAGCGACAAGCACAAGCCATCCGCTTCATGACACCGGCCCCCAAGGGAACGGCCAAAAACTGGACGGCATACCGGGCCCGGTTCATCGAACCGACCCGCGTTCGCGCCGGGCGGGCTTTCTGGTTGGACCACGAAGCCGATCTGCAGAAAGCGCAAGATACTTTTGGTGTGCCGGCCAGCGTCATTGTCGGCATCATTGGCGTGGAAACGCTCTACGGACGACACACCGGCCAGTTTCGGGTGATCGATGCGCTGACCACACTGGCATTTGACTTCCCAGACAGCCACCCCAGAGCAATGGCCCGAACCCAGTTTTTCCGCGAAGAACTGGAGCAGTTTCTGCTGTTGTCACGGCGTCACGGCTGGAGCCCCCAAGACCCCAGAGGCAGCTTTGCGGGTGCCATGGGCTGGCCCCAGTTCATGCCCAGCAGCTGGAGCCGCTTTGCCATCGATTTCGATGGCGACGGGCAGACCGACCTGTTCAACAGCGTGCCCGATGTGATCGGCTCGGTGGCGAACTACCTGCGCGAATTTGGCTGGCAACCGGGCATGCCCACGCATTATCCGGTGACCCTTCAAGCCAGCGTCGAGCAGATGAATACGCTGCTGGCACCCGACATCCTGCCGACCTTCACTGCCCAATCGTTTCATGCACAAGGCGCCTTGCTGGGCCCGCAAGCGCTGATGCACGCCGGCAAGCTGGCCCTGGTAGAGCTGGAGAACGGGGGAGCGCCGCGCCAGTACGTCGCGGGCACCGAAAACTTTTATGCCATCACGCGGTACAACTGGAGCAGCTACTACGCCATGGCCGTGATCGAGCTAGGAGAAGCCGTGCAAGCCAGCATGGCACAACGCTGAGCCCGCGACTGTGAAACAATCTGGGAGTTTGTTCGTCTTCCACCCCTGATTTTTCCACCGGGCTGCAGCCAAAAGCCCAGTGCTCCCGACTCGGCGCAACCATGAAACAGCGCTACAAAGCCTGGATGCCTTCACCGGAGAGCATCCGCAACAACCGCTGGGTCAACTGGCTGGGCCCCGCCATTCACCACCCCCGCCTTTGGCATTTCAGCCGCAAGGGTATTGCCTTGGGCTTGGCTCTGGGCATCTTTTTCGGACTGCTGATCCCTGTGGCCCAGATACCGTTATCGGCGGCGGCAGCGGTGCTGCTGCGGGCGAACGTACCGATGGCCATGGCCAGCACTCTGGTGACCAACCCCGTGACCTTCGGACCGGTGTACTACGGCGCCTATCAACTGGGCAAGTTCATCCTGCGAGAGCCGGCCCTGAGCGAGGAGCAAACCGCGGCTGTGCTGGAGCGACATGTACAGGTATCCGAGAACAACAAGTCCTGGGCGTACCGGTTCAAAGCATCGATCCGCTGGCTCACGACGGTTGGCAAGCCCCTTGTGGTGGGTTTGGGCATTCTGGCCACCCTGGGTGGTTTGCTGACCTATGCCCTGATCAACCTGGCGTGGATTCTGCACACCCGTTGGAGCCGCTCCAAACGGCTGCGAGCCAGGACTTCGACATCCCGCTCCAACAACGAGACCTGAGGCCGCCCCAGCCCCAGCTGGTTCAAGCCGCCTGGATACGGATATCAACCGCCATGGACTCTTGGCCACCGCCACGGCGCAGCCCGCGGGTGGGCGGACAGGCGCTGTAATCCGTCCCGGTGGCCAAGCGCACATGGCGCTCATCGGTCGGGCACTGGTGGGTCACATCCAGGCTGATCCAGCGGCGCTCCGCCTCGCTCAGGCAGACATCCACCCATGCATGACTGGCCAGCTCGGGTTCGTTGTCTGCAAAGAAATAACCGCTCACATAGCGGACCGGCACGCCCAGACTGCGGCAGACCGCCAGCATCACATGGGCCTGGTCTTGGCAGACACCCAAGCCCCAGTCGAAGGCTTCCAACGCGGTGGTTTCAACCCCGGTGCTGCCGGAGCGGTACCGCACCTGATCGGCCACGGCCGAAGTCAACTCCAATGCCGCATCTACCGACCAATCCTCACCTGCCAGCGCCGCACGGGCTGCCTGGGGGCAGCGCTGTTCAGCCCAGGCAGCCATGCGTGGATGCGGTTCGGCCAGCAGCGTCGAACGCCTGTAAAAAGCGGGCAATGGCAGTGGTCCAGTTTCCACAAACACTGCCACGCCATGGGTTTGCACAATGCCAGCAGCGCGCACACAAAGCTCGCGAATACCCTGCTCCGGGCGCGCCTGCAGGCTGAAACTGTGCTGCCGATTGCCCTGCCCGTCCGGCAGTTCGTGGATCGGCCCCGGCCCCTTGATATCCCACGCCAACAAAGACTGCCAGACACCCGACTGCGGCCACAGATGCAACTGCTGCAATGAATACAACAGCGGTTCGGTGTAGCGGTAGTGGGTGGTGTGCTGGATGTGGAGCTTCATGCGATGGAGGTGCCCTCATGGGGTACCCCTGCATGGTACCCGCCACCTAG
>DAIOEI010000123.1:0-6686 GCA_036746335.1 Hydrogenophaga sp.
CAAACGGGTGAAACCTTCGGGTTTCCCACCAAAAGTGGCTCGGGGCCAACAAGTCTGCGGAAGGTTCGCGGCGCCTCACGAGCACAAATGAAAAGGAGCATTCACATGCCCAAAATGAAGACCAAGAGCAGCGCGAAGAAGCGTTTTCGCGTTCGTCCCGGTGGCACCGTCAAACGCGGTCAAGCCTTCAAACGTCACATCCTGACCAAGAAGACCACCAAGAACAAGCGCCATCTGCGTGGTGCGGTGACTGTCCATGAGACCAATATGGGTCACATGGCACAGATGCTGCCCGGCATGGGCATTTGATCAACGACGAACAAGGAGCTACACATGCCTCGCGTCAAACGTGGTGTAACGGCACGCGCCCGTCACAAAAAAGTTCTCGCCCTTGCCAAAGGTTTCCGCGGTCGCCGCGGTAATGTCTTCCGCATCGCCAAACAGGCGGTGATGAAGGCCGGTCAGTACGCCTACCGTGACCGCCGCACCAAGAAGCGTGTTTTCCGCCAGCTGTGGATCGCGCGTATCAACGCCGGTGCACGTGCTTGCGGCCTGACGTACAGCCAGTTCGCCAATGGCCTGAAGAAGGCCCAGATCGAGATCGACCGCAAGGTCCTGGCTGATCTGGCGGTGAACGACGTTGCTGCTTTCAACAGCATCGTGGAGCAAGTCAAAGCCAAGCTGGCCGCTTGATTCACGACCGTCATCGCCGGCCGGCCGGTGATGACAACGTCGCTCAAAGGGGTTGAGGCTTGAGGGATTCCCTCGCTGCTCTCAACCCCTTTTTTGTTTTGCCCAATCCTGAATACACATGAACGAGTTGGACGCACTGGTCGAAGGCGCGCGCGCCGCATTCGCGCAGGCCGCTACCCCGGCCGATCTGGAAAACGCCAAGGCGCAGTACATCGGCAAATCAGGTCGCATCACCGAGCTGATGAAGGGCATGGCGACCCTGCCGGTTGAAGAGAAAAAGACCCGCGGGGCGGCCATCAACGTGGCCAAACAGGCGATCGAAGCCGCGCTCAATGACCGTCGCCAGGCGCTGGCCGATGCCGAACTCGAAACCCAGCTCAAGGCCGAAGCACTGGACGTGAGCCTGCCGGGCCGTCAGCGCGGGCAGGGTGGTCTGCACCCGGTGAGTCTGACGCTGGAACGCATCGAGGCGATTTTCGGTTCGCAGGGCTTCGAGGTGGCCGAAGGCCCCGAGATCGAGTCCGACTGGTTCAACTTCACCGCGCTGAACACGCCCGAGGACCACCCGGCGCGTTCCATGCACGACACCTTCTACGTGGAGGGCGGCAGCGAGAAATCGGCAGGTGGGGCACCGAACCTGCTGCGCACCCACACCAGCCCGATGCAGATTCGCCACGCGGTGCAGCACGTCAAGCGCTACAAGGCGCTGTGGGAAGCCTCGCAAAACAGCAACGATTCGCCGCCGGGCCGCCCCAAGGCGAATCAGCCCCCCTGGGGGGCAGCGACCCGCGAAGCGGCGGAGCGTGGGGGTCAGTTTTCCATGCCGGAGATCCGTGTGATCGCCCCGGGCCGCACCTACCGTGTCGACAGCGACGCGACCCATTCGCCGATGTTTCACCAGTGCGAGGGGCTGTGGATCGGCGAGAACGTCAGCTTCAAGGACCTCAAAGTCGTGTTCACCGACTTCTGCCGCACTTTCTTCGAGAGCGATGACCTGGTGCTGAGGTTCCGTCCCAGCTTCTTTCCGTTCACCGAGCCCAGCGCCGAGATCGACATCCAGTTCCAGAGCGGCCCGCTGGCCGGCCGCTGGCTTGAAGTGGCCGGTTCCGGCCAGGTGCACCCGAACGTGGTGCGCAACATGGGGCTGGATCCCGAGCGCTATATCGGTTTTGCCTTCGGCATGGGGCCGGACCGCCTGACCATGCTGCGCTACGGTGTGAACGACCTGCGTCTGTTCTTTGATGGCGACATCCGCTTCCTGAGCCAATTTCGATGACCCCCCGCGAGGAATGAAGACCCCTGCGCCGCTTCGCGTCACCCCCTGACAGGGGGCAACACCTGCAGCCCGGCAAAGCCGGTTCTGCGGTGTTCTTGGCCGAAGCCCTTGCCGTGCCACGTACTGAGTGACTGTATGCAATTTCCCGAATCCTGGCTGCGCGCCTTCTGCAATCCGCCCCTGACCAGCCAGCAGCTGGCCGACACCCTGACTATGGCCGGTCTGGAGGTCGAAGAACTGGGCCCGTTCGCGCCCGCCTTCACCGGCGTGGTGGTGGGCCATATCCTGAGTGCCGAACAACACCCCAATGCCGACCGCCTGCGCGTGTGCCAGGTGGACGTGGGGCAGGGCGCTCCGCTCAACATCGTCTGCGGTGCTCCCAACGCGCGCGCCGGCATCAAGATTCCGTGTGCCACCGTCGGCGCGCTGTTGCCGCCGGGTGAAGACGGCAAAACGTTTGCCATCAAACTGGGCCAGCTGCGCGGCGTCGAGAGCCAGGGCATGCTGTGCTCGGCCAAGGAGTTGCAGATCTCGGAAGAGAGCAGCGGCTTGCTGGAGCTGGGCGATGAAGCCGTCATTGGCCGAAACATCCGCGAGCAACTGGGCTTGGACGACATGCTGTTCACCCTCAAGCTCACGCCCAATCTGGCGCACTGCCTGAGCGTGTACGGCGTTGCGCGCGAAGTGTCGGCCCTGACCGACACACCGCTGCGGCAGCCCGAGTTCCCGAAAGCCGCTGTGCAGGTACAAGATCGCCTGCCGGTGAGCGTGCAGGCGAGTGACTTGTGCGGCCGCTTCAGTGGCCGTGTGGTGCGCGGCGTCAACACCAAGGCGCAGACCCCGGCCTGGATGGTCGAACGCCTGGCGCGCTGCGGCCAGCGCAGCATTTCGCCGCTGGTGGACATCTCCAACTACGTGATGTTCGAGCTGGGTCGCCCCTCGCACATCTTCGACCTCGACAAGATCCACGGCGGCCTGCAGGTGCGCTGGGGTCGCGAGGGCGAGCAGCTCAAGCTGCTCAATGGCAACACCATCACGCTGGACGCCGAAGTCGGCGTGATCGCCGACGACCACCAGGTCGAGTCGCTGGCCGGCATCATGGGCGGCGACGCCACCGCCGTGTCAGACGACACGCGAAACATCTTCATCGAGGCCGCCTTCTGGTGGCCCAAGGCGATTGCAGGCCGTTCGCGCCGCTACAACTTCAGCACCGACGCCGGGCATCGCTTCGAGCGCGGCGTAGACCCGTCCACCACGGTCGAACACGTCGAACGCATCACCCAGCTGGTGCTGGACATCTGTGGCGGACAGGCCGGACCGCTGGATGACCAGACCCTGGCGCTGCCCGAGGGCAAGCCGGTCACGCTGCGCGTGGCCCGCGCGGCCAAGGTGATCGGCATGCCGGTTACGCAAGCGCAAAGCGCCGGTGCGCTGCGCCGCCTTGGATTGGATGTCACAGAAGGTGAAGGCACGGTCACGGTCGCGCCGCCCGCCTTCCGCTTTGACCTGCAAATCGAGGAAGACCTGATCGAAGAAGTGGCTCGGATCATCGGCTACGAGCAACTGCCGACGAATCCGCCGCTGGCGCCGATCACCGCCAAGCTGCGCACCGAATCCCAGCGCGGCCCGTTCGCCGTGCGCCGCCATCTGGCCCAGCTGGGCTACCAGGAAACCATCAACTTCAGCTTTGTGGAGGAGCGCTGGGAGCGCGAGTTGGCTGGAAACACCGACCCGATCAAGCTGCTCAACCCGATCGCCAGCCAGATGAGCGTGATGCGTTCGTCGCTGCTGGGCAGTTTGATTGCGGTGCTCAAGTTCAACCTGGACCGCAAGGCTGAGCGGGTGCGCCTGTTCGAGCTGGGCCGGGTGTTCCGCAAGGACGCTTCGGTCAAGGACAGCGATACAAGCGTGGCCGGTTTTGACCAGCCCATGCGCGTGGCCGGGCTGGCCTACGGCGGGGTGGACAGCCTGCAGTGGGGCACTGCCGAACGCCCTGTCGATTTCTTCGATATCAAAGGCGATGTGCAGGCCCTGCTGGCGCCTTTGCACCCCACCTTCCAGCGCGACGAGCACCCGGCCATGCACCCCGGGCGTTGCGCCAGCGTCTGGCTGGGCGAGCGCTGCATTGGCCATGTGGGCGAACTGCACCCCAAATGGCGCCAGGGCTACGACCTAGCGCAGGCGCCAGTGATGTTTGAACTCGAACTCGACGCTGTGCTGCAACGCGAGGTGCCCCTGTTCCAGCCTGTGAGCCGTCACCAGCCCGTGGAGCGCGATATCGCCATCGTTGTGCCTGAATCTGTCACACATGCGGCCGTGGTGGATACCATCCGCTCGACCGGAAGCACCATGCTGCGCGATGCGGTGCTATTTGATGTTTACCGCCCCAAAAAACAGGCCGACGGCAACACCGCCGGTGCACTGCCTCTCGGAGAAAAGAGTCTGGCCGTGCGACTGACCCTCAGCCGTGACGACGCTACACTGACCGACGAAGAAATCGACGCATTGGTCAAGGCCACCGTGCTTGCGCTGGAGCAGCGCCTTGGTGCACGCTTGCGCTGACGCGTACTGAAAAAACACAAACCTGGAGCACAACCCGATGGAACTGGCGGTAGAAAGTCTGGAGACACCAGCGCTGACCAAAGCCCAGCTGGCCGAACTGCTGTTCGACCAAATTGGCCTGAACAAACGCGAATCCAAAGACATGATCGATGCATTCTTCGATCTCGTCACCGACAGCCTGGTGGTAGGCACCGATGTGAAGATCTCCGGCTTTGGCAATTTCCAGATCCGCACCAAAGCGCCTCGCCCAGGGCGCAACCCCCGTACCGGGGAGCCCGTCGCGATCGGAGCGCGCAGGGTGGTGACGTTCCATGCCAGCCCCAAGCTCAAGGAACAAGTGCAGGCTTCCGTTTCCTGAATCCGGGCCCATCTTCCTGAAGTGCTGTCAAGGGTTCTGGCGGTTTTGCCGTCTGGTTTTTCTGCAGGGCAGCGAATTTCTTCACGGCGCAAGCTATTTTTCCTACCAGGGGCGCCAACAGCGGCGTCTTAGAGTAAATTTCAAGGTTTGGGCCGTACCGCCTTGATTTGTATGGAAAATCTTCTGCCACCCATTCCAGCCAAGCGCTACTTCACCATCGGTGAAGTGGGCGACTTGTGTGGTGTGAAGCCGCATGTGCTGCGGTATTGGGAGCAGGAATTCACGCAGCTTAGGCCCATGAAGCGCCGCGGTAACCGGCGCTACTACCAACACCATGAGGTGTTGATGATCCGCCGCATACGGGAGCTGCTCTACGACCAGGGCTTCACGATCAGCGGCGCGCGCAACAAGCTTCAAGAGTTACACCCCGCCGAGCGCAACGGGGTAGGGCACATGCCAGACCCGCATGAAGACCAGAGTGCGGAGGGATCTTTCGAGTCGCAACCTAACGGTGGATCGGAACCCATTCAGTTCTCGTCGGGCGCCACAGCTGTGCCACTTTGGTCGGGCGTTCGCCGTGAGTTGCTGGAAATCCGCGAACTCCTGGGGTCCAGCGTCTGAATCGGCTTGCAGGCAGGCTATAATTGCAGGCTTGTCGGCGTGTAGCGCAGCCTGGTAGCGCACTTGCATGGGGTGCAAGGGGTCGCGAGTTCGAATCCCGCCACGCCGACCAAAAACGCAATCAGCCCGGAGTCTCACGACTTCGGGCTTTTTTGTTTTTTCTACCTGAATATCTCTAAAAAAGGTATGTGCGGAAAGATGTAGGTCTTGAAGTCGGCGGCATGCACGGGCCCGCGCAGGATATTGGCGGACTCCCATAGGTGGGATTCCAATGTGCTGAGAGAAACGGTCATTCGGCTGGTTCTATTCTTTGGGCTCGGAGCGTTGAGCATGTTAAGCGGCCGAACTGCGGAGGCAGGTCAGCCCGCGAGAATTGTTTTCCGCTCGGATTCAGCATGTTGGTCGCGCAGTTCCCATCAAAATGCTGTCGAGCCGCTGCCCAAGCTTGTCCCAGGCCGCTTTCTTCTCTTCCGAAAACTCGTGGTGCAGGTAGTGCCGCCGCACCCGGCTGCCGGCCATCACGTGGTTCTGGCAGCGGTCGATGATGTCGGGCAGGATGCCCAGCGCCTGCATCATGGTGGCGCCGGTGCGCCGCATGTCGTGCGGCGTCCACTCGCGGTGGCTGCCGCTCTTGACGATCAGCGCGTTGTCGTTGGCCCGGCGTGACAGGTCCTTGCGGTCCTTGAACTGGATCTGGCGGTTGCCCACCTGCTTGGACACGGTCTTGACGTCGATGTGGGTGTCTTCCTTGTAGTTGCGCGCCGGGAAGCAGTAGGGCGATGTTCCGGTGAGGGCCTTGAGTGCCTGGAACTGGCGCAGCGAGAAGTCCGAGAGGTAGACCCGGTGACCCTGCCTCTTGCCCATCGGCCAGCCAGGCGCCTCGCCTCGTTGCCGGCGGATCTGTTCCATGGACAGCGTGGGCCAGGTGCCGCAGCGTCGGATATCGCGTCATACAGCCCGGAGTTTCACAACTCCGGGCTTTTTCGTTTTGGGGCTTTGGGTGGTGGGTTGACGGGTGTCAGGTACCGAGCTGTTTGGCGAGGTCCAGCAGGTCGCGCGCATGCAGCGTGTTCGCTGGCTCGGGCGACACGTCTTTGGGCTGCCCCGCGCCGAACTCGTGGGGGCGCTCGATGTAGGCGGTCTGCAAACCGCAGGCGCGGGCCGCGGCCAGATCGT
>DAIOEI010000124.1:0-6646 GCA_036746335.1 Hydrogenophaga sp.
CAGTCGCCTTCGCCGCCCTGGACGACGCGGCGTATGGCTTCGGCAGCGAAACCGCGCGAAGCCAGGAAGCGCATCTGCTTCGAGCGGCCAGCCGCATCGGCAGCCGCTGTGCCGAACTTCTTGCGCCAGACCTCGCGCGCCCTCTCGACCTCGGTACCACGCAAGGCCTCTATGGCCTCAGCCACCGCCTCGGCACCGATGCCTTTGGCCTGCAACTCTTGCTTCACACGGCCAGCGCCCAACCGAGCGGCGCGCCGGTGCAGCACCGAATCGACCACCCGCTGGTCGTTGATGAACCCCTTGGCTTGCAGCTCGTCCAAGGTGCACTGCAGTTGGCCGAGCTCGGTCTCATGCGCCAGAAGCTTGCGCTCAAGTTCGGCACGCGAATGCTCGCGTTGGGCCAGCAGACGCAGTGCCCGGCCCTTGAGTGACAGTTGCCCGAAACCCATCTGCTGTCCACGGACCTCTTATTCGACCAGCGCATCCGGTTCTGCCGATTTGCCTTTTTTGCCCTTGGCGGGGGCACTCCCTGCGGCAGCGTCATCTGCAGGCAACAGCGGCACACCCAGTTCTGCGCGCACCTTGTTTTCGATCTCTGCGCGAAGGCCCGGGTTCTCGCGCAGGAACTCGCGCGCATTGTCGCGGCCTTGACCGATTTTCTCGCCGCTGTAGGCATACCAGGCACCAGACTTGTCAATCACCTTGTGGGTGACGCCCAGGTCCAGAATTTCCCCTTCGCGGCTGATGCCCTCGCCAAACAAGATGTCGAACTCGGCCGTCTTGAACGGCGGCGCCACCTTGTTCTTGACGACCTTGACCTTGGTTTCGTTGCCAATGGCCTCTTCCCCTTTTTTGATGGTGCCGGTGCGGCGGATGTCCAGGCGCACCGATGCGTAGAACTTGAGCGCATTGCCGCCCGTGGTGGTTTCGGGGCTGCCAAACATCACACCGATCTTCATGCGGATCTGGTTGATGAAAATCACCATGCAATTGGTCTTCTTGATGGTGGCAGTGAGCTTGCGCAATGCCTGGCTCATCAGACGCGCCTGCAGACCGGGCAGGCTGTCGCCCATTTCACCCTCGATCTCGGCCTTGGGGGTGAGCGCGGCCACCGAATCCACCACCACCAGGTCGACCGCGCCCGAGCGCACCAGGGAGTCCACAATCTCCAGCGCCTGTTCACCGGTGTCTGGCTGGGAAATCAACAAGTCCTGGAGGTTCACACCCAGCTTCTGGGCGTATTGCACATCGAGTGCGTGCTCGGCATCCACAAAGGCACAGGTGCCCGCCAGTCGCTGCATTTCGGCGATCACCTGCAGGGTCAGCGTGGTCTTGCCGGACGATTCTGGTCCGTAGATCTCGACCACACGGCCGCGCGGCAGGCCACCCACCCCCAGCGCAATGTCCAGCCCGAGCGAGCCGGTGGACACCACCTGAATGTCTTCGATCACCTCGCCTTCGCCCAGGCGCATGATGGTGCCTTTGCCAAATTGCTTTTCAATTTGGGCCAGGGCGGCCTGCAAGGCCTTGGCCTTTTCGCTGTTGAGGGAGTTGGTTTTCGCGGCGGTATCCATGTTGCGGGCTCCTTGGAGTGAAAGTGGGTTCTGACGGCAGACCTGTGTTTTTGTGTACAGGCTGGATGCTTGAACAGCAGTTTAGCGGTGAATACAAAGGATTCGTTAAGATATTTGGTCAGTTTTCCTGACTAAACAAGCACACGACCATGAGCACCCACAGCACACACCCAGGCGCCGACGACCGTTGGCGCGCCAGCCACCTGGGCCGGGTCATGGGTCAGGCGCTGCGCCGCTTTGACGAACGGGTGCTGCACCTGATGGCCCACGACGCGAACGTGCCGCTGGCCTTGTCCAACCTGGCCGCACGCGACCAGATCGGCGCGGCCCACATCCACATCACCCGCCACCTGTCGCTCCAGGGTTCGCGCTTGACCGAGCTGGCACAGCAGGCTGGCATGAGCAAACAAGCGATGGCTGAACTGGTGAGTCAGTGCCACGCCTGGGGCCTGGTGGACCGTGAGCCCGATCCGCGGGATGCTCGGGCCAAGCGGGTGGTGTTCACCGCAACCGGCCTGCTTTGGCTGGAAGCCTTCCGGGCAGCGGTCGATCAGGCGCAAGCCGAGTTTCGCGCCCAGGTGGGCGACGATGTGGCCACGGTGGTGGCACTGGGACTGGAGGCCTACGCGCGCCCTTGAACGCCTAAAATGGGGTGCGCCATCGGAAGCAAGAAGGCCCGCGGCGCGACCCTGCGGATAAACAGACAGCCAAAGCAAGGAGACAAAGATGCGCATTCTGATCGCCGAAGACGACCAGGTTCTGGCCGATGGCTTGTTGCGCAGCTTGCGCGCAGCCGGGGCCGCGGTGGACCATGTGGCCAGCGGCAGCGAGGCCGACGCTGCTTTGATGACCAACCACGAGTTCGACCTCCTGATCCTGGACCTGGGGCTGCCCAGAATGCACGGCCTGGAGGTGCTCAAGCGCCTGCGCTCGCGTGGCTCCACACTGCCTGTGCTGATCCTGACAGCGGCCGACAGTGTGGAAGAGCGGGTCAAAGGTCTGGACTACGGCGCCGACGACTACATGGCCAAACCCTTCAGCCTGCAGGAGCTGGAGGCTCGCGTGCGCGCGCTCACCCGCCGCGGCATGGGCGGTGCCAGCGCCACCATCAAACACGGACCGCTGGTCTATGACCAGACCGGACGGGTCGCCACCATCGACGGCAAGATGGTCGAGCTGTCGGCCCGCGAACTGGGTTTGCTGGAGGTGCTGCTGCAACGCGCGGGCCGACTGGTCAGCAAAGACCAGTTGGTCGAGCGCCTGTGCGAATGGGGGGAAGAGGTGAGCAACAACGCGATCGAGGTGTATATCCACCGTCTGCGCAAAAAGATCGAAAAAGGCCCGATCCGCATTGCAACAGTTCGGGGGCTGGGCTACTGCCTGGAGAAGATCTGACACCCCCCTGCGCCGCTTCGCGCCTTCTTCATTTGCCGTGACACGCTGACATGGCCGAGGACAAACAAGACCAGGAGCGCACATCCTTCGGGCTTTTTCAGCGCGAGCAGCGCAGCCTTTTCGGCGAAATCCTGGACTGGATGCTCACGCCCCTGCTGCTGCTGTGGCCGCTATCGCTGGCATTGACCTGGTTTGTGGCGCAGGGAATCGCAAGCAAACCTTTTGACAGGGCACTGGAATTCAACCTGCAAGCGCTGACACAGTTTGTAGTGAGCCAGGGCGACCGCGTCAGCTTCAATCTGACGCCTCAGGCACGGGATCTGCTGCGCGCGGATGACAGCGACCTGGTGTACTACCAGGTGCTCGATCCGCGCGGCGAACTCATCAGCGGCGAGAGCGACTTCCCGCTACCCCGCGACAATGAAACCCCGGAGCCGGGCCGGGTGATGTTGCGCGACGATCTGGTGCGGGGTGATGAGGTCCGGGTGGCCTACGCCTGGCTGGCCCGCACCTCAGACCCCAAGCGGCTGGTGCTGATGCAGGTGGCAGAAACCAGGGGCAAGCGCTCCACCCTGGCCACCGAAATCATCAAGGGCGTGATGGTGCCGCAGTTCGTCATTCTGCCGCTGGCGGTGTTGCTGGTGTGGCTGGCGCTGGTGCGTGGCATCCGCCCGCTCAACGAATTGGAGCAGCGCATCCGGGCGCGCAAACCCGATGACCTCAGCCCGATCGAAGAGTCGTTTGTGCCGCAAGAAGTGGCGCCACTGGTCTCCTCCATCAACGATTTGCTCACCCGACTGAAGACCTCTTTGAGCACCCAGAAGCGCTTTCTGGCCGATGCCGCGCACCAACTCAAAACGCCGCTGGCTGGTCTGCGCATGCAGGCCGAATTGGCCCAGCGCGAGAGCGACGAAAACGAGATCCGGGGATCGCTGCAGCAGATTGCCCGCTCCAGCGCGCGAGCCACACACACCGTCAACCAGCTGCTCTCGCTGGCACGCGCCGAAACCACGGGCCGAGCACTGCCCAACGCCCAGATCGACATGGCACGCCTGGTGCGTTCGGTGGTCCAGGACTCGGTGCCGCGCTCGCTGGAACACGGGGTTGACCTGGGTTATGAAGGACCCGATGAATTGCCGCCACTGTGCCTCATGGAGGGCAATCCGATCTTGCTGCAGGAGATGGTGCGCAATCTGGTGGACAACGCCATCAACTACAGCGGGCGCGGTGGCGTCGTGACGGCACGGGTCCTGTTCGACCGGTTCAGCGGTGTGATGATCTTGCAAGTAGAGGACGACGGCCCCGGTATCCCTGAAGGTGAGCGAGAGCTGGTGCTGCAACCCTTTTACCGGGCGCTGGGCACCAACGTGGACGGCTCCGGGCTGGGCTTGGCCATCGTGCAGGAAATTGCCCAGCAACACGGTGCGGCCGTGCAGATGGAAGACGCACGCCCCGAAGCCACCCGCGCGGGTTTGCGCGTCTCGATGCGGTTCGCGCCGCGCAAACAGACGGGCGATTAAGGGTTGGCAAGGCGCAAAAGCTGCCGGGGCGAATGGCGGCGTGCTCAGCGCGTGTCCTGCGGCGCGGATGCCACGCCTTCAGGCGCTGCCCTGCCCTGAACGTCCGCCGCCATCTCATCCAATGGCTCAACCGGCAGAACCGGTTTCGCGCCGAGCCGAGCCAGCGCCAGGGCAGCCACCGCCAGCCCGAGCCACTGAGGCACGCCACGCGCCACCAGCGCGGCCGCCAGCGCAACCGACACATTCACGCCCTGCCCGCCCAGCAGCCAGACCATGGCCGCTTCGGACGCACCAAACCCCCCCGGAATAAAAGAAGCAGCCCCAGCCAGAATGCCCACGCTGTACACCCCGACCGCGTGGTGTGCACTCATGGCAACGTCCACCGCCCGCAGAGCCGCCCACAGACAAAGGCCCTGGAAACACCAGGCGAGCAGGCTCCAGCCAAGCCCGCGCAGCAATGGTCCTCCATGCAGCAACAGCTGCAAGCTGCTCAGGCCATGCTGCGCATGCATCAACCAGCGGTACTTTTTGAACCGACCCAGGCCAAGCACCAGCCAGTCCGAACGCAACACCAGGACCACACACACACAAAAGGCAATGGCCGACCAAGGCCAGGCCTCGTGCGTGCTCAGCAGGCCCAGAACCAGCGTGGCCAGCACACCGACACTGACCACATCCAGCAGCCGGTCGGTCAACACCGCGGCAGCGGTCGCGGTGTACGGCAGACCATAGGGGCGAAGGTAGACACCCCGCACCAGCTCCCCGGCCTTACCCACCGCAAAACCCGGCACAAAACCGGCCATGTACACCACCAGGTTGCGCGCGACGGGTATGCGCGCACCCAGCGCCTTGGTGTAACCATGCCAGCGAAGGAAACGACAGGCATAGTGCGCGGCTGTCAGTGCCACCAATGTGGGCCACAAGGTCCAGGGCAGACCCTGCAAAGTCGTCCAGAGGCGGTCCAAGTCCACCGGCCGAGCCACCCACAGGTAAACGAGCAGCGCGAGCACCATGCCCAGCGCCAACCAGCTTGACACACGCACCGCATTCATCTCAAACCACGCGGGCGTGCGTTCGCGCAAAAAGCGTGCAGCTGGCTCAGGCCGACTGCGGCTGGTACACGTTGAGCTGCAGGCGTTCGCGCTCCACCACGCGGGCCACAGCTGGCAATGCCGCCAAGCGCTGAGAAAGATCCCAGGTCGCGGGCAGTGTGGTCGGGTCTATGCCGGCATAGCCACCCCAGCGCAACAGGGTCAGGGCATAGGCGTCCAGCGCCGAGGGCTGCGCGCCGCACAACCAGGGTGAGGCCTGGGCCGCCAAAGCCTCGATCTCGGCGAGCAGGCCCTTGTAGCTCTGCACCGCCTGGGCCCGTATGGCCTTCTGCGCCGCTTCGTCGTCAGTGAACTTCTGCGGCATGAACACATGGGTGAAGGTCGGGTGGACTGTGTTGTTCATCCACATCAGCGTGGACAGCGCGCGCGTACGCGCAAGACCCGAGACCGGCAGAATGCCAGCCTGCGGGAACTTCGCGTCCAGGTGCAACAGGATGGCGACGATCTGGGTAATGGCCTCGCCATCGTCCACCAGTACCGGAACCTGACCGCGCGGGTTGAGCGCCAGGTATTCCGCGCTGCGCTGCTCGCCCTTGTGCAGCTTGACGGTCACGGGTTCAAACGCCGCACCGGCCAGCTCCAGCATGGCATGCGGCACAAAGGAACAGGCGCCTGGGGCAAAAAACAGTTTGAGGCTCACGAGTTGTCTCCTGGGGTGGTTGAGAAATCGTTCGTCGGCACACCGCGGAACCGGCTTCGCCAGGCCGCTGGTGTGCCCTCTTGGGTGGGGTGGCGCCCACCGGCGCGTGGGTTCATGCCAGGTGTTTTCCAACGATGCCGGCAATCTCGAACATCGTCACCTGATCCTTGCCGAAGACAAGGCGCAGTTTCGCATCGGCGTTGACCTTGCGCTTGTCGGCCGCGTCTTGCAGGCCATTGGCCTTGATGTAGTCCCAGAGCTTTTTGACCACGTCGGGACGCGAAACCGCGCCGTCTCCAATCACCGCAGCCAGCGCTGCACTGGGCTGTTTGCCCGTCGCAGCAGTGGTCTTGCGCGGCGCCTTGGCAGCGGCTGCTTTTTTGACCGCAGGCGCTTTCTTGGCCG
>DAIOEI010000125.1:0-6506 GCA_036746335.1 Hydrogenophaga sp.
TCTTCTCGGCGTCGTAGCGGTGCACGCTGGCCACGTGAACCACATCTTCGTCGGTGACGAAGCTGTAGCAGGTGTTGGCGTAGATCGGCAGTTGCGGCGGTTCCTTGCCCTGCAGCAGCGACACGACGGCGGCGGCGCAGGTCTTGCCATGCTGGTTGGCCATGTGGCCCGACTTGGGCATGCCCGGCGCGATCTGGATCGCATCACCCAGCACGTGGATGTTTTTCGCGGCCTTGGATTCGAAGGTGAGGAAGTCGACCTCGCACCAGCGGTTGTTGGCCGTGGCCAGCCCGGTCTTCACCGCCAGATCGCCTGCGCGCATATTCGGCACCACGTTGGCCACCGTGGCCTTGAAGTCGTCGTTGAACTCGAACTTCAGGGTGTTGGTGGCGGCGTCCACATCGGACACACGGTGCTTGGGGCGGTAGTCGATCATGCCGTCGTAGTGCTCTTTCCAGGCCTTCATGAACAGGCCCTTCTTCGACTGGATATCGTCGTTGGCGTCGAAGATCACCACCTTGCTCTTGGGCTTGGCCTTTTTGAAGTAGTTGGCCACCAGACTGGCGCGCTCATAGGGGCCGGGCGGGCAACGGTACGGAGCCAGCGGGATGGACAGGGCATACACACCGCCGTCGGGCATGGACTCCAGTTGCTTGCGCAGGGCCACGGTCTGGTTGCCGGCTTTCCAGGCGTGCAAGACCTTGTCTTTGGCGGCCTGACTGGCCATGCCGGGCAGGGTTTCCCACATGAAGTCGATGCCGGGCGAGAGAATCAGGCGGTCATAGGGCAGCTCGCCGCCGCTGGCCAGCTTGACCATGCGCTTGTCGGCGTCGATGCTCGCAACCATGTCCTTGACCACCTTGATGCCGTGGCGCTTGGTCAGGTTGTCGTAGGGCGTGGTCACGTCGGCAATGGTCTTGCTGCCCTGGATCACCAGGTTGGAGATCGGGCAGGAAATGAAGGCATCGTTGGGCTCGATCAGCGTGACATCAATGCCATAGTCGGAAAACAGGCGAACGTATTTGGCGGCAGTGGCGCCACCGTAACCACCCCCGACGACGACCACCTTGGCACCGCTGCCGCCCGCGGCGCAGCCCCCCAGCAGACCCAGTCCGGCGACAGCGGAACCCGCACCCAGTGTTTGAACAAATTGACGGCGTTGCATCATGATGCGGTTCCTTATTTCTTGAGGGCTGCGAAGTAGGCGGCGATCTGTGCGAGCTGCTCATCGGTGTAACCCTTGGAGAGCTGGTGCATGATCGTTGCGGGCTTTTTGCCGGTCTTGAAGTCCAGCATCTTCTGCAGCAGCTCGTCTTTGTCCTTGCCCGCCAGGGATTCCATGCCTGGCTCAGCCTTGCCCATGGTGCCATGGCAGTTGGCACAGGCTGCGGCCCACACGCGCACCTGGTTCACCTCGGCTTGCGCTGCAAAGGCCGTGACGCACAGCGCGCCTGCAGCCAACCAATGTGTTGTTCGGATCATCCTTGCTCCTGTTGGGTTGTTACTGTTTCCGGACCTAAATCAGTGCGCGCTCGCCGCGCCTGCGATACATCAATGGTTTCGCATATTTAGATGCTCTATCGTAACGGAGGGTAAACACGGGGTCGAACCGTGAAAACCCCTAGGTTCTGCGTGGGTCTGTGCGGGCTCGGCTGTCAGAAAACTGAGGGCATCAGGGTTTACACTAATCCATATATAGGCAATCAATCATATAGTTGATTGATCAAAGTCAAGCAAAACGATGGAGACAAGCCGGTGGATGATGCGGTGGCGTTCGAGGCAGTGGCGCGCTATTTCAGCGTGCTGGGCGAGCCCACGCGCCTGCGCATTCTCCGCGCGCTCTGTGCGGAGGAGCGCTGCGTGAACGAGATCATCAAAGTCACGTCGCTGGCGCAGGCCAACGTGTCCCGCCATCTCGGCCTGATGTACCAGGCGGGCATGCTGGCGCGTCGCCGCGAGGGCACTCAGGTGTTCTACAAGGTGGCCGATCCGGTGACTGCCGAGTTGTGCCGCACCGTCGCCAGCCAGCTGGCCCTGCGCTCAGATGTCCCGTCGGCAGAGGGTCCTGACGCACCCGCTGTCGCATTTCCCACCCCCACGGTACCCGCCGCGAGCCGGCCGCTCGCGGGGTATCCGTTCACTCCCCCCCGCCAACCAGAAGGAAGAAGCCAGTGTCTAAAGACTTGAGCGACGTGATTGGGCGCGTCCTGCCTGCGCCAGAAAATTTTCTCAGTCCCGAGAAACTCGAACTCGCCCGCAAGGCGCGTCGGCGTTTCATGGGAACGGCCCTGGCCATGGGTGCGGGTGTGGCCGCCTCGGCGGGTGCCGCCACGAAGGCCATGGCGGCCGAAGGCGAAGATGCCATCCTCAAGCTGCCCGAGCACAGCACGGGCCTGGGCATGCCGGTGGCCATGGAGCCCGGCTACGGTCAGCCCAGCAAGTGGGAAACCAACCTGCGCCGCCGCCAGAGCCCGGGTCTGACACGTGTGGACGCGGCGTCGGTGAGCTTCACGCCGCTGCAAGGCCTGTTTGGCATCATCACGCCCAGCGGACTGCACTTCGAGCGCCATCACCAGGGCTGGTGGGACATCGACCCTTCCAAGCACCGCCTGATGGTCAACGGCCTGGTCAAGCGCCAGCGCGTGTTCACCATGGACGACCTGATGCGCCTGCCCAGCGTCTCGCGCATCCACTTCATCGAGTGCGGCGCCAACTCCGCCACCGAGTGGGGCAATGTGGCGGTCCCGACCGTGCAGTACACCCACGGCATGGTCAGCTGCTCGGAGTTCACCGGTGTGCTGCTGTCGACGCTGCTGGAAATGTGCGGTTACGACAAGAAGATGGGCAAGTACATTCTGGCCGAAGGTGCCGACGGATCGTCCATGACGCGCACCATTCCCATCGAGCAGGCCATGGACGACTGCATCGTGGCCTGGGCCATGAATGGTGAGATGCTGCGTCCTGAAAATGGCTATCCCTTGCGCCTGGTGGTGCCGGGCGTGCAGGGCGTGAGCTGGGTGAAGTACCTGCGCCGCATCGAAGTCGGCGATCAGAAATACGGCACCAAAGACGAAGCGGTGCACTATGTCGATCACATGCCCGATGGCACGCACCGCCAGTACACCGGCGTGCAGGAATGCAAATCGGTCATCACCACACCATCGGGCGGTCAGACGCTGCTGGACAAGGGGTACTACAACGTCAGTGGCCTGGCCTGGTCGGGTCGTGGCTCGATCAAGCGGGTCGACGTCAGCGTGGACGGCGGCCGCAACTGGCGCACAGCGCGACTGGAGGGGCCGATCGTGCCCAAGGCGCTGACACGTTTCAACATCGACTGGGTGTGGAACGGCAAGCCAGCCATCCTGCAGGCGCGTGCGATCGACAGCACAGGTTATGTGCAGCCCAAGATCAACCAGCTGCGTGCCGTGCGCGGCACCCGCTCTGTGTACCACCAGAACGCGATCCAGAGCTGGCTGGTGTCCGAAAACGGTGAAGTCTCCAACGTGCAGGTGTACTGATGAAATCCATGTTCAAGCTCTCCCGTCAGGCCGCCCTGGTGGCCGCTTTCTCCGCACTGACCTTGGGTGCGGTTCATGCCCAATCCAAGCCGTGGCAAGACCTGGGTCGCGATGCGACGCCGGCCGAGGTCAAGGCCTGGGACATTGATGTCCGGCCTGATTTCAAGGGTCTGCCCAAAGGCGCCGGCTCGGTCAGCCTGGGCGAAGAAGTCTGGATCGCCAAGTGCGCCTCCTGCCACGGCGATTTCGGCGAGTCCAACGAGGTGTTCACGCCCATCGTGGGCGGCACCACCAAGAAGGACATCGAGACCGGTCGCGTCGCAGCCCTGGTTGAAGGCGCGCCGGCCACGGCCCCGCAAAAAACAACCCTCATGAAGGTGCCCACGTTGTCCACGCTGTGGGACTACATCAACCGCGCCATGCCTTGGAACAACCCCAAGACGCTCACGGCCGATGAGGTGTTCGGCGTCACGGCCTACATCCTGAGCCTGGCCGATATCGTGCCTGGCGATTTTGTTCTGAGCGACCAGAACATTGCCGAAGTCCAAAAGCGCATGCCCAACCGCAACGGCATGGTGTTCTATGAGCCGATGTGGAAGACCAACGGCAAGGGTGACGTGAAGAACGTGGCCTGCATGAAAGACTGTTCGGTGGACCCCATCGTGCGCTCCTTCCTGCCCGACTTCGCCCGCGACGCTCACGGCAACATCCAGCAGCAGAACCGCGTGATCGGTCCGGTGCGCGGTGCAGATACCACCAAGCCACCGCCCAAAACGCTCGAAGGTGCAGCGGCAGCCGCCGCCACCGTGGTGGCTGTGGCGCCTGCCGCCGCGGGTGCAAACGTCAACACCTTGCTCGCCGCCAATGCCTGCACGGCCTGTCATGGCGTGAAGAACAAGATCGTGGGCCCTTCGTTTGTGGAAATTGCCGACAAGAACAAAGGCAAATCCAGGGCCGATGCAGAGGCTTACCTGATCAGCAAGATCAAGGGCGGAGGCTCGGGGGTGTACGGTGCGGTGCCCATGCCGGCGCAACCGCAACTCAGCGATGCGGACGCCAAGACCATCGCCAACTGGATCATCGATGGCCCCAAGTGAGCTTGGGTGATCGGTGCACGGGCTCACCCGTGTTCGCATGAACCCACTAATATTCGCAATTACTCGTTAACCCCATACGTTTTTCAACCCGGAGACACTACCCTATGCGCATGACTCTGAAAACTCTCGCACTGGCTGCCTCGGCGGTCCTCGTGGCCAATGGCGCCCAGGCGCTGGATGCGGCGGCTGCCAAGGCGCTCGCAGCCAAAAGCGCCTGTATGGCTTGCCACGCCGTGGACCGCAAACTGGTCGGACCTTCCTACAAGGATGTGGCTGCCAAACACAAAGGCCAGGCCGATGCCGTGGCCAAGGTGGCTGCCCGCATCAAGTCGGGCGGTTCTGGCATGTACGGTCCTGTGCCCATGCCGGCGCAGCCCAATCTGAAAGACGACGAGCTCAAGCTGCTCGCCGAATGGGTACTCGCTGGTGCGCCGGACAAGTAAACCCCCCGTTGACCCTTTATCTCAGGAGCATTGACATGAAATCCACCCGTCGCGACGCGATCAAAACCACCGGCGCTTTTGCCACCCTGGTGTCTTTGGGCATCATCACCCAGGCGCAGGCCCACGCCGCTGCTGCGGAAGGCTTCTCGGCCAAGACTGTCGAGGAGGCGCTCAAGGCCATCGGCGGGCAGGCCGCGTCCAGCGACCAGGTGAGCGTTGTGTCTCCCGACATCGCTGAAAACGGCGCCGTGGTGCCTGTGGGCGCCACCAGCAAGCTGCCCAACACCACCGAAATCTTCCTGATGGTCGAGAAAAACCCGACGCCGCTGGCTGCCGGTTTCATGATCCCCGCAGGCACCGCTGCCGATGTGCAGACCCGCCTGAAGATGGGCCAGAGCACCAATGTGATCGCCATCGTCAAGGCCGATGGCAAGCTGTACTCGGCCACCAAAGAAACCAAAGTGACCCTGGGTGGCTGCGGCGGCTGATCGCCTGCGACCCCAGACGTTTCCATCTTCCCTTTTTGCCAATTTCAGGAGTCCATCATGGCTGATCCGATGCGCATCCGTGCCGCCCTCGCTGGCGACGAAACCACCGTTCGTGTGCTCATGTCCCACCCCATGGAGCCCGGCACGCGCAAAGACGCGTCCGGCGCGACCATCCCCGCTCACTACATCAAGGATGTGGTTGCTACCCACAACGGCAAGGCTGTGCTGAACGCGATGTTCAGCGGCGCTGTGTCGCAAAACCCGTTCTTGTCTTTCAAGTTCAAGGGCGCTGCCAAGGGCGACAAAGTGTCGGTCAAGTGGACCGACAACAAAGGCGAGTCCCGCACCGACGAAGCCGCCATCGCCTGACCGGTTGATGGTGCACCACGGCCAGCCACGCAAGTCGCTGGCCGTTTTTGATTTTTTGACTGCAAAAGAAGGAGACCCCCAGATGAAAAAGCCCGTGGCCATTGGCCCTCTCGCAGCGGCTGTTGCCGCCTTGATTTCGGTGGGCAGCGCCCATGCGCAAAGCTCCACCGCTGAAGGCATCGCCCAGTACCGCGAGATGTTGCAAGACGGCAATCCCGCTGAACTGTTTGAAATGAAGGGTGAAGAGCTCTGGAAACAGAAGCGGGGTCCGAAGAGCGTGTCGCTGGAGCAATGTGATCTCGGCAAAGGGCCGGGCGTTCTGGCCGGTGCATTCACCGAACTGCCGCGCTACTTTGCCGACACGGGCAAGGTCATGGATCTGGAGACGCGCCTGATCCACTGCATGGTCACGTTGCAAGGCTTCAGCGAGGCCGATCTGTACAAGGCCGCACCGACGATTGGTCGTGGCGAAGGGGCCAATCTGGTCGCCATCACCACCTATGTGGCGACACAGTCCAAGGGTATGCGCTTCAATCTTTCTCAGGCGCATCCCAAAGAAAAGGCCATGTACGAAGTGGGCAAACGTGCCTT
>DAIOEI010000126.1:0-6502 GCA_036746335.1 Hydrogenophaga sp.
ATCACCGAGGTGCTGGGCCACTCACCTTGCACGGCCAGCAAAGTGATGGTCGACAGCAGTGGCGTGAGAAAGCTCAGTACCCCGATTTGGCGCGGGTCACCACGTTTGAGCGCCGCATCCCAAAGAAAGAAGGCACCACCCAGTGGACCCAGGCCCAGCAGCCCGATCAACCCCCAGTCGGCAGCAGACAGCGCCGCAGAGGGTTCCAGCAGCACATGGCACAACAGCGAGAGCACACCTGAAGCCAGCGCGAAACTGCCAATGGCGGCTGTGGGAAAGGGGGCCACCCTTTTGGTCAACAGCGAATAACTGGCCCAGATGAAGGCCGATCCGGCGGCCGGGATATAGCCCCATGCCCAGACCGCCTCGGCGCCATCCCCGCCGCGCCCAAGAATGGCCAGGGCTGCACCGGCAAAGCCGATGAGGGCAGCCAGCACGTGGCGAGCGGTCAGCGATACACCGGGCAGAAACAGCGGCGCCATCACCACGATGCCCAGCGGCCAGAGGTAGTTCACAAGGTTCGCTTGCACGGGCGGCGCATGCCGAAGCGCAATGAACAGCAGGAAGTGAAAGCCAAACAGTCCGTACACGCCTACTGCCAGCGTGGATGCAGGCACCCGCCACAAACGCCAGTCAAAGCGGGAAAGTGGCAGCGCGATCAGGCTGCCCACCAGCAGTGCCAGCCCAGTCAGCAAAAAAGGCGGAACATGGGAAAGCGCCACGCCCAGAGCGGCCAGAGAAGCCCATAGCGCGATGGCACCAATGGCGAGCAGATTGGCCTTCATGGCTTTGTTGGCGCCCATTGGGGTCCAGTTTGATCAAGCGCAAAGCCGCATGGATTCAACATCATAGATACTGAGTGGGGTATTAAACACACTTTTCAGAGGATTCCCGCATGAGCACCTTCAACCACAATGATCTGATGCGCGACATCAACGGCAGTCTGGCGCCTTTTCGCAAGTCGCAGTCGGAGGCCTTGGCAGGCTTTGGCCAACTGGCCAAAGCGTCCATGGCAGAAGGCGCCATCAGCGCCAAGAACAAGGAATTGATCGCCTTGGCCATCGGCATCACACAGCGTTGTTCTGGCTGCATCGGCTTTCATGTCAAAGCCTTGCGCCGTCTGGATTGCACGCGCTCCGAACTGGAGGAAATGCTGGCCGTTTGTGTTTACATGGGCGGAGGACCAGCGCTGATGTACGCCGCCGAGGCGCTGTCGGCCTGGGACCAGATGGAGCCGCAACCCGCCGCCTGATTAAAGTGAAGGGGCGCTGGGGTTCAACACACCATGCGCTTGCTGGTCAGCGTGGTAGCTGGACCGCACCATGGCGCCCACGGCGGCATGGGTGAAGCCCATCTCGTAGGCCTTCGCTTCAAACATCTTGAAGGTGTCGGGATGCACGTAGCGGCGCACCGGCAGGTGGTGACCGCTGGGCGCGAGGTACTGACCGATGGTCAGCATGTCGATGCCGTGCTCGCGCATGTCTCGCATGACGGCCAGGATTTCTTCGTCGGTTTCGCCCAGACCGACCATCAGGCCGCTCTTGGTGGGCACGTGCGGAAACAGGGCTTTGAACTTCTTGAGCAGGTTCAGGCTGAAGGCGTAGTCCGAGCCCGGGCGCGCTTCCTTGTAGAGGCGTGGCGCGGTTTCCAGGTTGTGATTCATCACGTCTGGCGGCGCAGCCTTGAGGATCTCCAGCGCGCGATCGTCGCGGCCCCGGAAATCGGGCACCAACACCTCAATCTGCGTGGCCGGTGACAGTTCGCGCGTTTTCTGAATGCAGGCCACGAAGTGACCGGCACCGCCGTCGCGCAGGTCATCGCGGTCCACGCTGGTAATCACCACGTACTTCAGCTTTAGTTGTGCGATGGTCCTGGCCAGATTTTCCGGCTCGTTCACGTCCAGCGGGTCGGGGCGACCATGGCCCACGTCGCAAAACGGGCAGCGGCGGGTGCATTTGTCGCCCATGATCATGAAGGTGGCTGTGCCCTTGCCGAAGCACTCACCGATGTTGGGACAGCTGGCTTCCTCGCAGACCGTGACCAGCTTGTTGGCGCGCAGCACATCCTTGATTTCGTAGAACCGGGTGCTGGGCGAGCCGGCCTTGACACGGATCCACTCCGGTTTCTTGAGCACTTCGGTAGGCACGATCTTGATCGGAATACGCGCCGTCTTGGCGTGGCTCTTTTGTTTGGCAGTGGCGTCATAGCTGGCGGCCGGTTGCGCTTGGCGCACGGGCTCGTTAGCGCTGGCCGATGTGGCCGTTGGGGTGTCTGGGCTGTTCATGGCGGGGCGCTCGCGGCGCATGGGGTGTGCGGATGTCAGGGGCTGAGTGCGGCGCAGAGCTTTTGACCCAGCAGCCTGGCCGCTTCATCCCATGAAACGGCAACACCTATTGTAGAAAGGTCTACCGTTTGCAGGCCCGCATACCCACAGGGGTTGATCAGCTGGTAAGGCCGCAAGTCCATCCCGACATTCAGCGCCAGCCCGTGGTAGGTGCAATGCCGGCTGACCTTGATGCCCAATGCCGCGATCTTGCCCAAGCCCGTGAAGTCGGGCGTTGGTGTGGGCGAGCCTTCGGCGCGCTTTTGTGGTCGTTGCGGCAGCAGCGCATGACTGAAAGGATCGTCAAGCCGCACATAAATCCCGGGCGCGCCGCCGACCCGGTGCCCGGTCACGCCAAACTCGCTCAAGGTGCGGATCACTGCCTCTTCAATCCGGAAAACATACTCTTTGACGAAGTAGCCAGCGCGTTGCAAGTCGATCAGCGGGTAGGCGACCACTTGCCCTGGGCCGTGGTAAGTCACCTGCCCGCCGCGGTTGGTTTTGATCACGGGGATATTGCCAGGTGCCAGCAGGTGGGAGTCCCGTCCTGCCAGGCCTTGGGTGAACACCGGCGGGTGCTCGCAGACCCACAACTCATCGGGCGTTTGTGCGCTCCTGGACTCACTGAAAGCCAGCATGGACTCGGCAGTCGCTTTGTAGTCGACGCGCCCCAGGTGGTGGATGCGCATGGCGTTTCAGAGAACGATCTTGACCATGGGGTGGGTCGTTAGCGTTCTGTAAAGCTCATCGAGTTGCTCGCGATTGCTGACGTACACCGAAAGGGTCAGGCCCATGTAGTTGCCCGCCTTGCTGGGGCGCATCTCTATGGTGGCTGCATCAAAGCTGGCATCGAAGGACCGGGCCACATGGGTGATGGCCGCAACGAACCCGTCCACGTTGGCGCCCATCACTTTGATGGGGAAGTGGCAGGGGTACTCTATGAGGGACTGCTCCGGAGGGATTTCGCGCGGCTGTTCCATGGGTCGCATTATCGGCTTGGTCTGAATGGTGTGCAGCCTCGGGTGCAGGTGTCTTGTGGAGTGCACGGGTTTCTACGTATAATGAAGGGCTTTGCGAAACACCACAGTTCTGTAACCTGCCTGTAAAGAGTCATGCACAAAATGTCGGAAATTTCAAATCCGGCACGTCAGCAGGCCCAGTCAGGTGACGCGTGGTATGAAGGTGGAGAGCAAGAGCCGGAATTCAAGCCTTTGTCGCGCGAGGAAGCGCGGCAGTGGCGAGCCAGTCAACCGAATGTGTCGGTCTGGTGGCTGGTCGGGGTGCAGGCACTGGTCGGGTTGACCGCCGGTGTGTTGGGCTTGTTGCTCACGCAGCGGGCCTCGGTTGCATGGTCTGTTCTGTATGGTGCGGCGGCGGTAGCGCTGCCATCGGCCTTGATGGCCTATGGCATGACTTCCAGTGCGGTGTCTCGGATGATGGCGGGTGTGGCTCAGGCTGCGCTCGCGGGGTTTTTTTTGTGGGAAGGGGTGAAGATCCTGCTTTCGGTCGCCATGCTGTGGCTGGCCCCGCAAGTGGTTTCCGATCTCAACTGGCTGGGTCTTTTGGCTGGGCTGGTGGTGACTCTAAAGGTGTATTGGTTCGGATTCTGGTTCCGGACCAGTCGTTCAAAACAAAACCGTTGATTGGCGCGAACGAACATGGCTGCAGAAGGTTTGGGTCCGACCCCTGGTGAGTACATACGTCACCACCTGGGTCACTTGTCGACCAGCAAGCAAAAAGACATCGTTGATTTTTCCATCATCAACATCGATTCGGTGGTGGTGAACATCATCCTTGGTGCGCTGGTCTGCTGGTTCCTGTGGTCGGCTGCACGCAAAGCCACAGCAGGTGTGCCTGGTCGATTTCAGGCCTTTGTCGAATTGCTGGTTGAAATGGTGGACACCCAGGCCAAAGGCGTGATCCACAACGCCCAAAGCCGCAAGCTCATTGCGCCGCTGGCATTGGTGGTTTTCTGCTGGGTCTTCATGATGAACTTCATGGACCTGATTCCAGTGGACCTTATTCCCTTTATCTGGGCGCACGGCATTCCGTTTGTCAATGATCACAACGACACGGGCTTGCACGCGGTTTTTGGCATGAAGGACTACATGCGTGTGGTGCCTACAGCGGACCTCTCCACCACGCTCGGCTTGTCGATTTCTGTTTTGTTGATGTGCTTGTTTTACAACATCAAAATCAAGGGCTTTGGCGGCTGGACGCATGAGCTGGTCACGGCACCCTTTGGCACCAGCAAGAACCCCATCGGTGCTCTGGTGCTGGGTGTGATCAACTTCCTGATGCAGATGATCGAGTTTGTGGCCAAAACCGTCTCTCACGGGATGCGGTTGTTTGGCAACATGTTCGCAGGCGAGCTGGTGTTCATGCTGATTGCATTGCTGGGAGGCTTCGCTGCGCTGTCGCTGAGCGGTGGCTTGTTCTTTGTGGGTCATCTGGTTGCTGGCACCATCTGGGCGCTGTTCCACATCTTGGTCATCACCTTGCAAGCATTCATCTTCATGACGCTGGCTCTGATCTATCTGGGTCAGGCGCATGACGCTCACTGAGCGGCGGGTTTCCCTTTCGATTTTTGGTTCTCTGTTTTTTCTTTTCTTTTCAACTCTCTCATTTCTTTAAGGAGTCATCATGGAAAACGTTCTGGGTCTCGTCGCACTGGCTTGTGGTCTCATCGTCGGTCTGGGTGCCATTGGCGCATCGATCGGTATCGCTCTGATGGGTGGCAAGTTCCTTGAGTCTTCGGCCCGTCAGCCTGAACTCATGAACGACCTGCAAACCAAGATGTTCATCTTGGCCGGTCTGATCGATGCTGCTTTCCTGATCGGTGTGGCCATTGCACTGCTGTTTGCTTTCGCAAACCCCTTCACGCTGTAATCCGTGTCGGCATCGTTGGGCTTGGTCTTTGCCTCACGGTAATGGACTTGCCTGCAGTTCTTAGGTCAACTCAGAAGTCAATCGACAGAAAGGTGTTGCGATGAATCTCAACGCAACCATCTTCGCGCAGATGATCGTCTTCGCGATTCTGGTGTGGTTCACGATGAAGTTCGTGTGGCCACCCATTGCCAAGGCGCTTGATGAGCGTGCGCTGAAAATCTCCGAAGGACTTGCTTCGGCCGAGAAGGCCAAGTCCGAACTGGCTGTGGCCAACAAGCGTGTGGAAGCAGAGTTGAGCCAGTCGCGCAACGAAGCTGCTTCGCGTTTGGCCGATGCTGAACGCCGTGCACAGACTGTGATCGAAGAGGCCAAATCGCGCGCGACCGAAGAGGCGGCGAAGATCGTTGCCTCTGCCCGTCAAGAAGCCGAGCAGCAGGTCATCAAAGCCCGAGAGTCCCTGCGTGAGGAAGTCGCTTCGCTGGCCGTCAAGGGCGCCGAGCAGATCCTCAAGCGCGAAGTCGACGCGGGCGTCCACGCCGAGCTGTTGGGTCGGCTGAAGACCGAGCTTTGATCCGGTGTTGCTCGTGTTCCTTTTGAATCCCGGCATCCAAAGGTAGACCATGGCCGAAATTGCCACCATTGCCCGCCCTTACGCTGAGGCCCTGTTCAAGGCAGCTGGCTCGGATGCGGTTGGCGCCGCAGCCTGGCTCGATGAGCTGGCCGCTGTTGCTGCCAACGACCAGTTGCGCCAGTTCGCTGATGCGCCCAAGTCTTCACCAGAACAGGTGTTCGATGTCATCACAGGCGTGTTGAAACACGCGTTGCCGGAGATGGGTCAAAACTTTCTCCGCACAGTGATCGACAACGGACGTATCGCCGCCCTACCCGAGATCGCTGCCCAGTTCCGCGTGCTCAAGAATGCCCAGCTGGGCACATCTGATGCCGTGGTCTACAGCGCTTTCGATATGGATGCGAGTGCTTTGTCCGACCTCTCGGGCGTGCTGGAAAAGCGTTTTGGGCGCACCCTGAGTTTGCAGGTGCGCCTCCAGCCCGATCTGATCGGTGGCGTTCGCGTGGTGGTGGGTGATGAGGTGCTTGACGCCTCTGTCAAAGCCCGCCTGGAACAAATGAAAGTGGCGCTGACGGCCTGACCGCCGCGCCAGATTGCTGCCCAGCGCCCTCATCCCATTTAATGAAAGAAGGAAAGAGTCATGCAACTCAATCCCGCCGAAATTTCTGAATTGATCAAGTCCCGTATTGAGGGACTGGCCGCATCGACCGATGTCCGCA
>DAIOEI010000127.1:0-6462 GCA_036746335.1 Hydrogenophaga sp.
GGATGGCGGACGAACTTGACCACCTTGGACAGGAAGCCGCGGTTGGAGTCGTCCTTGGACATGGGTGTTGAGAGCGATTGTGGCGAAGAATCGATTTGCGCTGTCCGGCTCAGTCGCCAAACATTTTTTGCTTGAGTTCCCTGCGCTGCTGGGCCTCCAGAGAAAGGCTGGCCGTTGGACGGGCCATCAAACGGGCCACGCCAATGGCTTCGCCAGTTTCCTCGCAATAGCCATAGTCACCTGCGTCGATGCGCGCGATCGCCTGTTCGATCTTCTTGAGCAGCTTGCGCTCGCGATCACGGGTGCGCAGCTCCAATGCATGTTCTTCTTCGATGGTGGCTCGGTCGGCAGGATCGGGCACCACCACCGTATCTTCCCGCAAGTGCTCGGTGGTCTCGCCGGCATTGGCCAGCATGTCGGCCTTCAACAGCGAGAGCTTGCGGCGAAAGAACGCCTGCTGCAAATCGTTCATGTATTCGCTGTCGGGCATCGCCTGGATGTCTTGATCGGTCAGCGATTCGATGGGCAAGCTTTTCCAGTTGTTGGCCCGCTTGGGATCTTTTTGAATGGAGGATGGCACGGGAGAGGTCATGACGCGTTCGATCTTGGAGGAAAACGTGGCTTTGGCGGCATCCGGAGAATGGGTCGGCACGACAGCGGCCTGGGTCATTTGTTCCATCATGACCTTCTTGGCTGCGCGCTTGCCCAGCGGGCGCACGGTGGGCTCCACCACCACGGGTTGTTTGGCCTTGGCCGGACTCACGGTAGCCGCGGCGGGTGCAGCGACCGCAGGCACCTTGGCTTTGGAGGCCCGCGAAGGCGCCGCAGCGGGCACACTGGCCACAGAGGTTTGGCTCGGGGGCGACTTCTGAGCAACAGCCGTTTTGGCGGCTTTTTTGGCCGGGATGGGTGAGGACACCGATGTGGGCTTGACCGCCTTCGCCACAACGGCTGTTTTCTTCGCAGCAGAAGAAGCCGGCTTGGCGGTGCTCTTGCCCTCCCGAGTGGGCGGCGGCGCCGTCACGGTCTTTTTCTTTGCTGCCTGGGTTGCCGGGGCTTTCACTAGGGATCTCCTCTCAGTACCTGACGTGGCGACTTCCGCAGGCTGCTGCGGGTCGCCGATGCGCCTGACAGACGTCGAGCGTGATGAGCTTATACCCGTTTTGATCGCGACCTGACTTCGGCGCGCATCCGCCAGCTCAGTCGGTTTGGCCAAAGATACCGGCGGCGTGGGCTCGGGGCGAGATTGTAGCGACGCGCCACCCGAGACGGCTGGGGATGGGGCCGAGGGGAAACCCAGCCCCTGCAAAAGTGAGATCAACAACACGATGGGAACCGTTTCTGTGCAAAGGATGCGACAGGCTCAGACCAGGGACTGGTTCAAGCCCTGGACGAGGATGTCCTTGGGAAGATCGATACCGATAAACACCATCTTGCTGCTGCGGGATTCACCCTCGGCCCAGGGCGGCCCCAAATCGCTGCCCATGAGCTGATGCACGCCCTGAAAAATCACCTTTCGATCGGTTCCCTGCATGTTCAACACACCCTTGTAGCGCAGCATACGCGGACCGTACACCTGCACAATGGCACCAAGAAAATCTTCCAGCTTGGCCGGATCAAACGCCTTGTCTGAGCGGTAGACGAAGCTTTTGACGTCGTCATCGTGGTGGTGGTGATGACCGTGGGCATGGTCGTGCTGGTGAGACGGATGGTCGCACTGCTGACCATGGTCATGGGGCGCATGGTCGTGGTGCTCATGGTGCTCGTGTTCGTCCGCCGTCAGGAAGTCCGGATCGATGTCGAGCTTGGCGTTCAGGTTGAACCCCCGAAGGTCAAAGACCTCGCTGAGCGCCACCTCGCCGAAATGCACCGGGCGCATGTTTGCTCGGGGGTTCATGTGCTTGAGGCGGTGGGTCAGCGCATCCACCTCTTCAGGGTTCACCAGGTCGGCCTTGCTGATGAAAATCTGGTCCGCAAAACCGACCTGGCGGCGCGCCTCCTGGCGGTCATTGAGTTGCTGGGCGGCGTGCTTGGCATCGACCAGAGTCAGTATGGAGTCCAGCAGATACTGCTCTGCCACCTCGTCGTCCATGAAAAAAGTCTGGGCCACAGGGCCGGGGTCTGCCAGACCC
Organism: Hydrogenophaga sp.; assembly: GCA_036746335.1. Taxonomy (GTDB): domain Bacteria; phylum Pseudomonadota; class Gammaproteobacteria; order Burkholderiales; family Burkholderiaceae_C; genus Hydrogenophaga. Next base: position 2,133 of record DAIOEI010000127.1, read on the forward strand.
GTGGTTTCGATCACCACACGCTCAAAATCCAGCTCACCCCTGCGCTTTTTCTGTGCCAGATCGGTGAGCGTGGCGCGCAGGTCATCGCGGATGGTGCAGCAGATGCATCCATTGCTCATCTGGATGATGTTCTCCTGTGTGTCGGCCACCAGGATTTCGTTGTCGATGTTTTCTTCGCCGAACTCGTTCTCCACCACAGCGATTTTTTGACCATGCGCCTCGGTCAACACACGCTTGAGCAATGTTGTTTTGCCCGATCCGAGAAAGCCGGTGAGGATGGTGGCAGGTATCAGCGACATGTTGAAGTCCAAAAGCAAAAAGCAGGCCGGGAGTGTAGTGCAGTGGTCTGACACTGTAGCGCTTGCTGCTTTTTCACCACCCCCATGTTTGTGAGTTCCGCTTGCAGAAATGGAATTGCCTTGGGGAGATTGTTCTGGGTCGCGTGCACCGACCGGCCGACCCGTGCAGCCGAAATGGGCTTTGAAGCCCGTAAAGCGAATGAACCTCTGCGCAAACAGCAAGCGCTGAGGCCGCTTGGGCAGCGTTTTTCCAACCCCGCCAAACCGCTTGTACAGGCTCCTCAGGGGGTCCAACGCGGCATGGCGCGGTTGCCGGTATCAAGGGCGCAGATAAGAAAACCCTTCCTTGGCCTGCAGCCGGGCCACCTCGGCCACACCGGAAGGAACAATCTTTGCCTCCATGGCCACTTTGGCTGCATCAATCTTGCGCGCCACCAGCGTGTTGTTGCAAACCCGGAACTCCACGCCTTTGCCAGCCAGTTCGCCGATGGCGCCAGCAAAAGACTGCTCCATCTGGTTGACCGCCCCATCGAGCAGAAAGTCGATACCCAAGCCATGGGTAACCACAACGATCTTGGCCTTGGGGTCGGCCGCCAGATGGTTGCGGATGTTTTGCACCGCGCGCGAGGCCTGAGGAATGCCTTCGCTCATGTGGTACACGGTCTTGACAACATCATCGGCAGCATGGGCAGCGATGGATGTGCTCAGAAACAGCGCGAGCACAGCGGTTTTACATGCGATGAACAGTTTGTACATGAAGAAGTATCCGTATGAGTTGCAGAAAAGCAAGAACCACATTCTCTGGGCAGTATCGGCCCGCGCCAGAGGGTATACCCGCTCGCCCTGTACCACTCAGGGTTTTTTGCGGGCGCGTGGATGCGCGGCATCGTACACGCGCGCCAGGTGTTGAAAGTCCAGCCGGGTGTAGACCTGCGTGGTGCTGATGCTGGCATGACCGAGCAATTCCTGTACTGCGCGCAGATCGCCACTGGATTGCAAGACATGGCTGGCATAAGAATGGCGCAGCATGTGCGGATGCACCGGCACGGACAACCCGGCCAGCAACGAGCGGCGCTTGAGGCGAACGCGAATATGCTGCGGCGTCAGGCGCTGACCGCGGCTGCCGATGAACAGCGCCGTTTCGGTTTTGGCCCAGTCGCCGCGCAACGAAAGCCACCTCTGCAACGCTGCCAGCGCGGCCGCACCCACCGGAACACTGCGCCGCTTGGACCCCTTGCCCAGCACATGCGCTTCTCCAGCCTGCATGTCTATCCAGCCACACGATCTCGCGCTGGCCTGGACATCGAGTCCAACCAGTTCACCAATGCGCAAACCACAACCGTAGAGCAACTCCGTGATGCATTGGTCGCGCACCTCCAGGTGCGGGTCGTCATCAGATACTTCATGGCTCGCCAGTTGGACCGCGTCGTCTACACCCAGTGCCTTGGGCAAAGGCTTGCCTGCCTTGGGTGCACGCACATCCTGAACCGGGTTGTGGCTCATCCAGCCCTGGCGCCCAAGCCACACATACAAGCCTCGCCAACCCGAGAGAATCAGCGCGATGCCTCGTGCACTGCGCCCGCCACCGTGCATCTGCGCCACCCAGCGGCGGATGTGCGCCGTCTGCACCTGCTCAAGCTTCAGATGGGCGGCCAGACAATGCTGCTGCAGCTTTTGGAGATCGGCAGCGTAGAGTTCGATGGTGCGTTGCGCCAGGCGCTTTTCGACCCGCACGTGTTCCAGATAGGCGTGCACCCATGCCGCATCGCTGGGGGTTTGCTGCAGAAGATGGGGCGGGCCTTCACCCATGGCAGACAAACGCCGTCAGGCGGGCAACAAACGTGTAAGCGCGGCAGCTGTGATCTCACCAATGCGCTCCAGGAAGTCGGTTCCCATGTCGGTAGCGAAGCGCTGCGCATCGCTGGAGGCCAGCACAAGCAGACCAAAAGCCAGCGGGCCCGGACCTGAACGCAAGGGAATCAACGCGAGCGAGGCCGCAGCGGCCGGATCGGCCAGCCAAGAAGCAGCCTCCAGACCCGGGTTGGTACCGCAATACGGTTTGACGAGCGAGGAAGCAAACGCCTGTGCATCCTCTCCACTGCCGTGGGCGCAAGGCAGCGCTGCATAGGCCGGCGCTACGCCCCACAATTTGATGACCGCCTGAGGGACGTTGAAATGCAGGGCGATACCCTCGGCTGCCACCTCGGGCAACCTGGCCGCTTCGCGGGTGTTGAGCAGTTGCAGCGTCCAGCGCTGGAGCTTATCGGCAATGGCTGTGTTTTCATGGCCATGCCGGATCATTTCGGCCGCCTTGAGCTCCAAGCCCTTGATTTTCTCGCGCAGCATTTCTGCCTGCCGCTCCTGCAGACTGACAGCGCGCTGGCTGTGCGGGCTGCTCAGCTGAACCGCCGCCAAAACGCCCGCGTGCCTCTCGAAAAAGTCGGGGGTGTTGGTCAGGTACTCGGCAATGTCGTCTTCCGTGATGGGGGCGATCAGGGGCTCGGTCATGGTGTTTGCTTTCGAAAAAATACAGTTCAGAGGTCCGGCAGTTCGATCTCACCCTCGAAAACCGAGGTGGCTGGACCGGTCATGAGCACAGGTGCGTTGTGTTGCGCATTGTCGTGCCACTCAACCGTCAAAAGCCCACCACGCGTCTCGACGTCCACGCCAGCGTCCAACAACCCCAGGCGTATACCCGCCACCACTGCTGCGCAGGCGCCGGTTCCACAAGCCAGCGTTTCGCCGGCGCCGCGCTCATAAACCCGCAAACGTACCCGGTTTCGGCTGACGATCTGCAAGAAACCAGCATTAACGCGCGCAGGAAAACGCTCATGGCACTCGATCTCTGGACCCCAGAGCGAAACCGGCGCCGTGTCCACGTCATCCACCAGCAACACCGCATGCGGGTTGCCCATGGACAACACAGCCACCCACACCTGGCTCTCGCCTGGCAAAGCCAACGGCCATCGTTCAAAACGACCGGCCGCCTGGGGCTGAAGACCTTGTGCATCGAATGGAACCCGGTCCAGCGCAAACACGGGCGCGCCCATGTCTACGGTCACTCTGCCATCGTCTCGCATCAGCAGGCTCAGCTCGCCCTGTTGTACCTTGACGCGAACCGGATTGCGGTCGGTCAGTCCCTTGTCGTGCACATAGCGCACAAAACAGCGCGCACCGTTGCCACAATGCTCCACCTCGCCGCCGTCTGCGTTGTGGATCACATACTCAAAGTCCAGCCCTGGGGCCGGCGAAGGCCGCACGCTCAGAATCTGGTCTGCGCCTATGCCAAAGTGCCGGTCCGCCAACCAGCGGTACTGCGCAGCGTGCAGTCCCAAAGAGCCACGCGTTTCGTCCAACACGACAAAATCGTTGCCCGCGCCTTGCATTTTGGTGAACCGGATGTGCATGGCCAGATTATCGGTCCAGGGCGGTAGAGACAGCCACCGACCCAGCGGTAGCCGTACCATGGCGCAATGGCACGAACCTCCCAACTCCTGCATTCCCAGCGCGCGCCTGCCCCGGTGCGCCCCGCCGCCACCGTGCTGCTGTTGCGCGATGCGCCAGACGGCCTCGAAGTGCTGATGACGCGCCGCTCCATGACGGCCAGCTTCGCGCCCGGTGCCTACGTCTTCCCCGGCGGCGGTATCGACGCGGCCGACGCATTGACCCACGCACAGTCCACTCGCCGACCCACGCAGAGCGACCGGCACCTCACGCAGGCCATCGCCGCGATCCGGGAAAGTTTCGAGGAACTGGGCGTCCTGCTCGCGCGGCGCGCCGACGGCATGCACCTGGGCACCGCCGACATCGCCGCGCTCGACCGCCAGGCGCCGTTTGCAGCTCAATGCGCGGCCCTGGACCTCACCCTCTCGGGCGCCGAAGTCTTCGTGCTCGCCCATTGGATCACCGACCGCGACCTGCCACGCCGCTTCGACGTGCCTTTCCTCGTCGCGCGCATGCCCGAGGGCCAGGAGCCGGTGGCCGACGAGTCCGAGCAATTCGAGCCACTGTGGGTACGCCCCGCCGACGCG
>DAIOEI010000128.1:0-6462 GCA_036746335.1 Hydrogenophaga sp.
ACCTGCCTGGTGCCGTCAACTGGCCCACGCTCAACAACCAGGAGCGCATCGACATTGGCACGATGTACAAACAGGTCAATGCTTTCGAGGCCAAAAAACGCGGCGCAGCCCTTTCGGCGCGCAACATTGCCGCCCACATTGAACGCGAAGTGCTGGACAAACCCAAAGGTTGGCGCCCGCTGGTCTACTGCTGGCGGGGCGGCAACCGCAGTGGCGCGCTCGCTACCATCCTCAGCGCCATCGGGTTTCAGGTGAGCCTGGTCGAAGGGGGCTACAAAGCCTGGCGTGCTGCGCTGGTCGAAGACTTGGCACGTCTGGCACCGCAGCTGAGTTACCGCGTGGTGTGCGGTCCGACCGGCAGCGGCAAGACCCGGCTGTTGCAGGCCCTTGCCGCCCAAGGCGCACAAGTGCTGGATCTTGAGGCTCTGGCCAGCCATCGCAGCTCTGTGCTAGGCCACGTGCCGGGCCAGCCGCAACCGAGCCAGAAACGCTTTGAAAGCCTGATCTGGTCTGCGCTGTACGGTTTTGACCCACAGCGCCCGGTCTTTGTGGAAAGCGAAAGCAAGAAAGTTGGAAATCTGCGCGTGCCGGACGCACTCATGGATAGCATGCGCAGCAGCATGTGTATCGACTTGAGGCTGCCACAGGCGGAACGGGTAGCTCTCTTGCTGGAGGACTATGCTTTTTTTGTGCACGACCCGGAGCACTTTTGCCGCAGGCTGGAAACCCTTACCGAGCTGCGCGGCCGTGAAGTTGTGCAGGATTGGATAGCGAAAGTCCGCAGCGGGCAGATCGGTGAAGTGGTGCTGGCCCTTCTGCAGTTGCATTATGACCCCAGTTACACCAGCTCGATCAGACGCAATTTCACGCGCTTTGCCCATGCCGAGCCCTGTGACCTTCCCCAACGCGATCCAAAAGCCATGGCAGCGGCGGCCACACAAATCATCCAAGCCCAGGACTCGGATGCCCTGTCGGCATGATCTCCCGGCCAGCGCGCCCCACCCTGTCCAACAGCTTGTGCCCAAGGAGCGGGCGTTCATAAAAAACGTACACTCGCTACGGGTTGAAATGTATCAACCGGTAAACGCCTGTCCCTGAGTCTTCCTGTCACTCCATGTCGAACCCCTCCACCGATGGCGGCCGCCTGTTCCGAGACGAAGCGGTGGACAACCAGCGTACGCAGTTGCTCGGCCAGATCATTCTGACGCCAAGGATGCCGGTGATGTGGCTGAGCCTCTTTGCGGCCTTCATGGCACTGGCGCTGGTGGCCTTTCTGGTGCTGGGCAGCCATACCCGCAGGGTCACGGTGAACGGGCAGTTGCTGCCGGTCAGCGGCCTGATCCGGGTGCACACCCCACAGGTGGGCGTGGTCCTCGAAAAGAGGGTCACCGAAGGGCAGGTGGTCGCAAAAGGCGATCTGCTGTACGTGCTCAGCAGCGACCGCGTGGGCGATGGTGCGCGTGAGCTGCAAGCCGATATTGCACGCCAGTTGGAGCAGCGCAAACTGTCCCTGAGCCAGGAAATCGAGCGCTCCACGCTGGTGCAAGCGCAAGAGCTGGAGAGCCTGGAACGCCGTGCAAGCTCCCTGCGCGCCGAAGCGCAGGCCATTGCAGCGCAGATTGAACAACAAAAAACCAGACTCAATCTGGCGCAAGACACCTATCAGCGCTACAAGGGGCTGGCTGAAAAAGACTACATCGCCCAGGAAGAACTGCTGGGCAAGGAAATCGACCTGACCGAGCAGCGTTCGCGGCTTCGGGGTCTGGAAAGAGAAGCGCTGGGCGTCGGGCGCGAAATCGGTCTGGTGCGCCAGGAAATCGAGAACACCCGGCTTCGATCAGCCAATCTGGTGGCGCAGCTTGAACGCGAAGTGTCGGCCACCGATCAGCAATTGACCGAGGTAGAGGCACGCCGGCGCGTGCTGATCACCGCGCCCGAGGCCGGGCGAGCGACGCTGGTGGCCGCTGAAGTGGGGCAAATGGTCAGCGAAAACCAGGCCCTGGTGACCCTGATTCCTGACACGGGCGAGCTCTATGCCCGCCTTTACGCGCCGAGCAGCAGCATCGGTTTTGTGCAGGCAGGTGACATGGTCTTGCTGCGCTACCAGGCCTTTCCGTACCAGAAGTTCGGACAGCACGAAGGGGTTGTCAGCAGCCTATCGACATCTGCAGTGAATCCAGCGGAACTGACCGGTTTGCCGACCACCGGTCTGGAGCCGGGCGAGCCGGTTTTTGCCATCGAAGTCAAGCTCCAGTCGGGCGCCATTGTGGCCAATGGCCAGCCCCGACCCTTGCAGGCAGGGATGCAGCTGGAGGCAGACATTCTGCAGGAGCGGCGCAAGATCTATGAGTGGATCCTGGAGCCGGTCTACAGCGTGACACAGCGCCTCGAACAGTGAGCCGGAGAACCTTTTGAGCTGGACCGATCAACTTTCTTTTGGGCTGGGTCGACAACTGCCGGTCATCTTACAGACCGAAGCAGCGGAATGTGGCCTTGCCTGTCTGGCCATGGTGTTGAGCCACCATGGAGTGGTGACCGATCTGCCCACCCTGCGCACGCGCCATGCGGTTGCCCTGACCGGAATGACGCTGGGCACGCTGACGGAAATCGCCCACATCGAACAATTGGGTACACGTGGACTGCGGCTGGAGCTCGACGAGTTACCCCAACTGCGTTTGCCTGCGATCCTGCACTGGGATCTCAACCATTTTGTGGTGCTCAAGTCGGTAGGAGTTGGCCAGATCGTGGTCCACGATCCGGCGTTCGGTGAGAGACGACTGGCACTGGAGGAAGTCTCCCGCCACTTTACCGGCGTGGCGCTGGAACTCTGGCCCAATCCAGGTTTTGCGCCGCGTGAAGAGAAAACCCGTGTCAAGCTGACCCAGCTGATTGGGCAGGTGTCGGGCTTCTTGCCGACCCTGTCGCAGGTGTTGTTGCTGTCTCTGGCTCTGGAGATCTTTGGCCTGGCTTCACCCTTGTTCATGCAATGGGTGCTGGACCATGTGGTGGTAGCGCGCGACACGCAGTTGCTGACCACGCTGGCGCTGGGTTTTGGCATGCTGATGCTGGTGCAGCAGGCGGTATCGCTGGTGCGGTCCTGGCTGCTCATGGTGATCAACACTTCAGTGGGCCTGCAGTGGAAGGCCAATGTGTTCGCCCACATGACCCGCCTGCCCTTGTCGTATTTCCAGAACCGCCACCTAGGGGACATCGTTTCCCGCGCGAACTCGGTCGATGAAATACAGGACACCCTTACCTCCGCTTTTGTTGAGGCCTTGTTCGACGGCCTGCTGGTGGTCTTGACGCTGGTGTTGATGTTTGTCTACAGCCCGCTGCTGGCCTGGGTGTCGGTGCTGGCAGTTGTGCTCTATCTTGGAATACGTCTGCTCTGGTACAAGCCTTTGTACGCCGCTTCTGAGGAAACGCTGGTCCGAGAAGCGAGCGAGTCCAGCCACTACCTTGAAAGTATCCGCGGCATGCGCGCCATCCAGCTGTTTGGGCGCCAGCAACAACGCCAAAGCGCTTGGCAAACCCTGCTGGTCAGCGCGACCAATGCCAAGCTGAAAGTCGAGAAGCTGCAAATCATTTACGGGCTGACCTGGGGTCTGATCGGCGGCGGATTCACCGTGCTCATCGTCTGGATGGGCGCTCGGCAGATCATCGAAACCGAGCTGACCATCGGCATGCTGATGGCATTCATGGCCTACCGAGGGCAGTTCGACAGCCGTGTGACAGCGCTGATCGACAAAGCCATTGACCTGAAAATGCTGCGACTGCACGCAGAACGCCTGGCCGACCTGGTGCTCACCCCAGCCACACCGTCTGGGCAGCGAATGGGCGCTCGCGAACTGCTCGAAGGCAGTCGCGCGCAGGATGCCAGCAGCGAAAGCAGCAGCCCGGAACTGAGTCTTGAGGGGCTGAAATACCGCTATGCAGATCAGTCACCCTGGGTTCTGGACGACCTGAGCTTGCACATCCCTGCGGGCCAGGTAATCGCGATCACGGGCCGATCGGGCTGCGGCAAAACCACACTGATCAACCTCCTGCTTGGCACCTACACGCCAACAGAGGGCCGGATCCGTGCAGACGGTATTCCCCTGCCCCAGATCGGTATTGACCGCTGGCGCCAGGGGGTGGCAACCGTGATGCAGGACGATACCCTTTTTGCAGGATCGATCGCCGACAACATCGGCTTCTTCGATGCCCAACCCGATTTTGAATGGATGGTGGAATGCGCCACCATGGCTGCCTTGCACGAGGATATCGAACGCATGCCCATGGGCTACCAGACGCTGGTGGGCGACATGGGTACGGTGCTGTCTGGTGGCCAGAAGCAGCGCCTGCTGCTGGCCCGGGCGCTGTACAAGCGGCCCCGCGTACTGATCCTCGATGAAGCCACCAGCCATCTCGATATCGAGTCCGAAGCCATGGTCAACGCTGCCATCGCATCGCTGCACGTGACGCGTATCGTGGTGGCGCATCGCCCTGAAACCATCCGCTCCGCCGATCGGGTGGTGGAGATGCAAGACGGCATAGTGCACTTTGATGGACTTCCCGGTGCATATTTCGAGCGCTGGGACGCCCATAGGAAAGCCGCCGAATGAAACGTGTGGTGTGGTCCTTGCTGGCGGGGGCAGTGCTACACAGCGCCCAAGCCCAGATGGCATCGACGGATTTACCCGCTTTGCGTCTGAGCACTCAACTGGCTAGGGCACCGGTCGATGCGGGTGCGGGCGAAGACCTCGCGGACAGCACGTGGACCCGACAGGCCGAACAGTGGCTCCCTGGCAGTCCAGCCTGCGCCGCTCATGCTCAACCAGACTGGCAAAGACTGAGCCTCGAAACGGCGCTGGCACACCACCTTTGCAAAAACCCGGAGCTTCGGCAAGCGCTGGCTGAGGTGGCCGAGCAGACCGCCGGACTCGACCTTGCGCGGCAAACAGGTCGTCCTCGCTGGAACGCCAGTGCCGACTTCAGCACCTCCCGGAATTTCAACTCCAGTGGCAGTTCCGGTCGCACCGCGAGTGCCACGCTAGGCTTGACCTGGGTGCTGTTTGACTTCGGTCAGCGCAGCGCCAACCTGATTTCGGCCCGACAGACACTGACGGCGGCCCTGGCCCGCCAGGACACTGCCCTGCTCGACAGCGTACAAAATCTGATGGATCGTTACGAGGATGCAGTTGTGGCCCAGGTGGCACTCGAAGCCACAACGGAAGCGGAAACCACTGCGACACAAACCGAAGCCGCTGCACAGGCCCGTTACGACGCCAAGGTGGGCAGCCAGATCGACCGGTTGCAGGCACAAACCGCCCTCGCACAATCCACGCTGGAGCGTGTTCGCGCACGCAGTCAGTGGGAGAACGCCCGGGGTAACCTGGCGTTGTCATTGGGTGCTGACATTACCCAAGACTTGAAGCTAACCGACTGGGAGCGTTGGACCCGGCCCAATATCGGCTTGCCAGAGCTGTCCCGCTTACGGGAAGAGGCCCTGCAGACCCATCCCCGTCTGCGGTCGGTTATGGCGCAGATAGATAGCCTCAAAGCCCGGCTTGATGCCACCAAAGCCGAAGGCAGGGGCAGTGTTTCGGTGAGTGCCAGCGGAGGTTCATCGCGAAATTGGGGCGCCGCAGGTACAGGTAACATCCCCACTGGTAACGCAGCCATCGTGGTCAGTCTGCCATTGTTCAACGGAAAGGAAACCCAAGCGCAACTGTCACAGGCACTGGCCCAAATCGATTCGCTTGAGGCTGAATACGAGCGCTTGCGCAGAGAAACCGAAAGTCAGTTGTGGCAGGCGCACCATGCGCTTCTAACCAGCCGACAGAGCCTTCAGGCCAGTGAGCGCCTTCTGGTTTCAGCAGAAAACACCTACCGTGTTGCTCAAGGCCGTTACCGAAGCGGTGTGGGCTCCATGCTGGACCTGCTCACTGCCCAGTCCGCCGTGGCAGATGCTAGACGCCAGCGTGTGGCCGCTCAAGTCGAACAACTGGCGGCCCAGACCCAGTTGAGCTTAGCTAGCGGGCGCGTAGGCCGCTGAACCTGCCCCTGACAGACAAAAAAACCCAAGCGCTTGCTTGGGTTTTTTTCTTGGAGTGCAAATGCTCACCGATTCCTATGGGTCAATCCACCCGATCATCGGGCTGTTCGCAAGGTGGCTTGGGTTCGCATTTTTTTGGTGCTGGGCGGCACTTTGGCCTTGGATGGCAAACAACCTTTTTCGGTTTGCACCAACTCCAACTGCGCCTCCACCAGAAAGTACCCCCGGAAACGACATCCAACTCTTGGTTGCTCAACACTCGCATGGTCGAATCTTTGTAAAAACGTTAAAAAAGTCACAAGAGAATTCATTCTAATCACGAAGTGAGCTGCTTGTACATATTTTTAACTCAACCTTTTTGTCGGCTGGGTTGAGCCAGTCGCACCAAGGACAACAAAAAACCCCCAGCCACTCACGCAGCTGGG
>DAIOEI010000129.1:0-6415 GCA_036746335.1 Hydrogenophaga sp.
CAAATTGCAGCTGGAACAGGCGACTTTGATGCTCTGAGCGTCCATAGATGGTCCATGATGTCCAAGACTAGCTTAACCGATTGGCGCCGGTTCTGTCGAGAAATGGGCGCTGGAAATGGCCGCCCAATTGCCCGCAGCGGCGTGCTTTTGCCGGGGGCTGAGCCCCGGCGACTTGATCAAGATCAAGGGCGCTTGCCGGACGATGGTGCACAGTGAAGCCTTATCTTGGAGAAGCCACTCGTGAGTCACGCCATTCCCGATGAATTGCTCAAGCGATTCGATATCCCCGGCCCGCGCTACACCTCGTACCCGACCGCCGACCGTTTCGTTGAAGCCTTTACCGAAGCGGACTACGTGCAGGCGCTTGAGCAGCGGCGAGCGGGCTCCATGGCTTTGCCGTTGAGTTTGTATGTACACATCCCGTTTTGTGAGTCGGTGTGCTACTACTGTGCCTGCAACAAAGTCATCACCAAACACCACGAGCGGGCAGCCGAATACCTGAGGTACCTCTCGCGGGAAGTGGAATTGCAGGTCCAGCACTTTGGCAAGGGGCACAACGTGTCCCAACTCCATCTGGGCGGCGGCACGCCGACCTTCCTCTCGGACAGCGAGCTGGAAGATCTGATGACCATGATCCGCCGCAATTTCACCCTGGTCCCGGGCGGCGAATATTCGGTCGAAGTGGACCCACGCACGGTGAGTGACCAGCGTCTGCAGACCTTGGCTCGCCTGGGTTTCAACCGCTTGAGTTTTGGTGTGCAGGACTTCGATCCTGCGGTACAGAAGGCGGTGCATCGCGTGCAGCCGTCGGAGCAGGTGTTTGCTCTGGTGGAAACCGCACGCAAAATCGGTTTCGAGTCGGTCAATGTGGACCTGATCTACGGCTTGCCGCTGCAAACACCGGAGTCGTTTGCGCGTACCCTGGCCCAGGTCAACCAGTTGCGCCCTGATCGCATTGCCTTGTACGCCTATGCCCATCTGCCCAGCCGCTTCAAGCCCCAGCGGCGCATCGTGGCAGCAGAGTTGCCCAGCCCCGGCGACAAGCTGTCGATGCTTTCGATGTCACTCGACGCCATGAGCGACGCCGGGTATGTCTACGTGGGTATGGACCATTTTGCGTTGCCCACGGATGCGCTGGCGGTGGCCAAGCGCCAGGGCCGCTTGCACCGCAATTTCCAGGGCTACAGCACACAACCCGACTGTGACCTGATTGCCTTGGGTGTATCGGCCATCGGCCGGATTGGTGCCACCTACAGCCAGAACGCCAAAACGCTCGAAGAGTATTACGACGCCCTGGACCAGGGACGCCTGCCGGTGGTCAGGGGCTTGGCCTTGACCCGGGATGATTTGCTGCGCCGCTCGGTCATCATGTCCATCATGTGCCAGGGGCAATTGCAGTTCGAGTCGATCGAGTTGGGCCATCTGATCGATTTCAAGAGCTACTTTGCGCGCGAACTGGAAGTGTTGGCCGGCCTGGCCGAGCACGGTCTGGTGACGCTGGACGACAGTGGCGTAGAAGTCACCGCCACGGGTTGGTACCTGGTGCGCGCGATCGCGATGGTGTTTGACAAGAACCTGCAAGTCGATCTTGATCGGGCACGCTTTTCCAAGATCATCTGAGGTGCCTGCTTCGTTGACCTTGCAACCGCCGTTCACCGCCTTGCTGCGCTAGAGTGTCGTCATGCAATCTTCCATGGCCATCACAGCGCTGATCATGGGCCTCGTTGGTGGCCCTCATTGTGTTGCCATGTGTGGTGCTGCTTGCGCTGGCATCAGCAAGGCCGCTGGTGAGCGCGGCACCCAGGCATTGCTGCGATTCCAGTTCAGCCGCATGGTCGGCTATGCGTTGCTGGGAGCCTTTGCGGCCGGCTCGGTCCAAGGCTTGGCTCTGATGGGAACCAATACCATCGCCATCCGACCGGTCTGGACCATGTTTCATGCGGCTGTGCTGCTCATGGGGCTGTCGCTGATCTGGTTGGCTCGTCAGCCCGCCTGGATTGACCAATTGGGCCAGTCACTCTGGCGCAAGGCCCGGCCCGTGCTCAATCGCATGGGCCCCAAAGCGCCTTTTGTTCTGGGAGTGGGCTGGGCACTGATGCCCTGCGGCCTGCTGTATTCGGCATTGCTGGTGGCTTCCTTGTCCGCCAATGTGTGGGATGGCGCGCTCATCATGGCCTTGTTTGCGCTGGGCACCTCCGTGTCGCTGACAGTGGCGCCCTGGCTGTTCATGAAGCTGCGAGGAGGGCAGTCTGGTGCCTGGGCTATTCGACTGGCCGGGCTGGCGCTGGCCGCGACATCCGGCTGGGCGCTCTGGATGGGCATCACCAACCCCACCGGCTTGTTTTGCCTCTAGACCATCAACCGCGCGCGCCCGCCCTGGCGCGGCCCCCGGGCAGAGTGGCCAGAACCAATCCCAACAGGGCAATGCCAAACGCGAGCATCTGCAAATGGGTGAGACGCTCGCCCATGAACACCACCCCGATGGCTGCCGCGCTCAAAGGCAGCATGATGGTGAAAACACCCGCCTGAGAGGCTGGGACAGACTTCAGGCCAGTCATCCAAAGCCAGACGGTCCACACGCTCGCGGCCAGCGCATAGAACACCAGCAAGCCCCAGATGCCTGGCGTGACATTCGTGAAGTCGAAGCTCCATGCAGCCCATATGCCCAATGGTGTGACCAAGGCAAAACCCCACAAATTGATGATGGCAGAGATGCGTTTGGGCCCTAGGCCTTCGGTCAACTTCTTGCCAATCACCACATAGGATGCTTCGCACAACACGGCGGCAAACACCAACAGATTGCCCCAGGCTGCATAGCCAAGCCCCATAAAGGTGTGCAGCGCTTCCGTGGGCAGCGCAGTGTTTTTCTGCAAAGAAAACAGACCGATACCGAGAGCCGCACAGGCTATGCCCGCAGCAGTACGGCTGCTGATCCGCTCTTTCAGAAAAATCCAGCTGAGTACCGCTACCACCGCCGGGATGGAAGACATCACCACCCCAGCCGCTACGGCTGTTGTCAGGCTCACACCAAACAACATGCAGATCGAGAACAGGAAGTTGCCCAGGAACGACTCCAGAAACAGGAGCTTTCGCGTGCGGGGCGAAAGCGCAGGCTCCTGGGCCGGTTTACGCAACCAGCGCCCCATGGCCAAACCGCCGATACCAAAGCGCAACCAAGCCAAAAGAAATACCGGGAAGACGCCCACCAGGGGCTTTGAAAGAGCAACATAGCTGCCCACCAGCGACATGCTCAATGCGAGGCAGCCATAGGCCCACCAACGGTTCAGGATCATGGTTGTGTTGACGGTGCGTCTGGGTTCATGGAGGCGTTGACCTGCTCAATCATGCCCGACAAGACTCTCGACCAGTTTTCCAGCATGAAAGAACATATTTTCGCAATATGAAAAGTTGACGTGCTGCAAAGCAGCAAAATTTCGCATGACAAGGATAACTATTTCACATTGAGAAATAATAAGCCTAAGACATTGATTTTAAATAAAAAAATATTTGTCTTATATAAGACATAAGATGTGAATAAGTCTTCTATAAGACTTAAAGTACAGGTGTCGGCTGAGCGGTTTTTCTCCGCTGCGGTCGCCTCAATTTCTCTTTCATCTACCCTCACGGAGTGATTCATGTCCCAACAACTGAGCCGTCAACAGCAAATTGAAGCCCTGGAAAAAGAGTGGGCCACCGACCCCCGCTGGGCACTGGTCAAGCGCGGCTACAGCGCCGCTGATGTGGTGCGCCTGCGAGGCAGCATGCAGCCCGAGTACACCCTGGCCAAGGCCGGTGCTGAAAAGCTGTGGGCCAAGGTCAACGGCGGCGCGAAGAAGGGCTATGTCAATGCCTTCGGTGCCATCACCGCCGGTCAGGCCATGCAACAGGCCAAGGCCGGTCTGGAAGCGGTGTACCTGTCGGGCTGGCAGGTGGCTGCCGACGGCAACACCTCTGAGACCATGTACCCCGACCAGTCGCTCTACGCCTACGACTCGGTGCCGACCATGGTTCGCCGGATCAACAACACCTTCAAGCGCGCCGATGAGATCCAGTGGAGCCGTGGCATCGAGCCGGGCAGCCCTGAGTTCATCGACTACTTCCTGCCCATCGTGGCCGACGCGGAAGCCGGTTTCGGTGGCGTGCTCAACGCTTTCGAGCTGATGAAGAACATGATCGCCTCGGGCGCCGCCGGTGTTCACTTCGAAGACCAACTGGCTGCCGTTAAGAAATGCGGCCACATGGGTGGCAAGGTGCTCGTCCCGACCCAGGAAGCGATCGAGAAGCTGATCGCAGCCCGCTTTGCCGCCGACGTGATGGGTGTGCCGACCATCGTGCTGGCCCGCACCGATGCCGAAGCTGCCAACCTGATCACCAGCGACCACGACGCCAACGACAAGCCCTTCCTGACCGGCGAGCGCACGCAAGAAGGCTTCTACCGCGTCAAGAACGGTCTGGAGCAGGCCATCAGCCGTGGTGTGGCCTACGCGCCTTACGCTGACCTGGTCTGGTGCGAGACCGGCGTGCCAGACATTGGCTTCGCGCGCGAATTCGCCCAGGCCGTGCACGCCGCCTGCCCTGGCAAGCTGTTGTCCTACAACTGCTCGCCTTCCTTCAACTGGAAGAAAAACCTCAACGACAGCCAGATCGCTGCGTTCCAGGAGGACCTGTCCGCGCTGGGCTACAAGTACCAGTTCATCACGCTGGCCGGTATCCACATCAACTGGTTCAACACCTTCCAGTTTGCCCACGCCTATGCCCGCGGCGAAGGCATGAAGCACTACACCGAGATGGTGCAGGAGCCCGAGTTCGCCGCGCGCGAGAAGGGTTACACCTTCGTATCGCACCAGCAGGAAGTGGGCGCTGGTTACTTCGACGACGTGACCACCGTGATCCAGGGCGGCTCTTCCTCCGTGAAGGCCCTGACCGGTTCGACCGAAGAAGAGCAGTTCCACTGAACCATGTGTTTTCCACGATCAGCCATGGTCGTGGAAGCACCAAGCTCATCCTCCTCGGTTATTTCTTCTCAACCGGCGTTGCCCCTAACCGGGGGGCACGCAGGTCTTTGAAGTCGCGCTCGTTGCATAATTTACGCTAAAGGGTGGTGTTCGTACTGAACACGGATAAACTCGGGGCTCGCGTGAGGGATACCCTCCACAGGGTGTGAGTTCAATCGACAGGAGTGATCGAAGTGTCTGTATCTAAAAGTTTTCGATGGCTTGGTGTTCTGGTAACCGCTTTGCTGATCGCAGCGTGCGGTGGTGGTGAGCCCACGCCTTACGGCGCCATTGCTTACAACAGTTCGACACAGCAATCAGCTATCGTTGTCGGGCTCACTTCACAGACTGAAGCGAATACAGACGCTGTTTCGGATTGTCCGTTTGGCGGTTGTCAGGTTGTGCTCGAATTTGCTGGTCGTAACCAGTGTGGGTCTTTGGTGTACTCGCGAAACGGAGTTTGGGGGGTCGGTAGCGGTGAGTCTAAGAAGGCTGCGGACGCTAGAGCAATACAGCAATGCGCTGACAGGGGCGGAGTTGCTTGCATGTTGCACCCTTGGCAGTACACTTTGAACTTCCGTGATAGCGATGGACTATCAAGGACCCAAGTCATCACATTACCAAATACCCAATGCAACTGAGATCGATTTCACCTGGCTGTGGTGTTGATACAGGACGAAAATTTTGAGAAGTCTTCAGTGAAGTCGTCAGGTCAACGATCAAAGCACCGTTCTTTGTAACGGCTTAAGCATGAAATTAAACCTTTTCTCCCCTTTCTGACTTCCTTTGTTCTGATTTGAGCGCGGCACATGCCGCGCTTTTCGTTTTCTCGACTTATCCATGCTTCACATCACGCTTCCCGATGGTTCTCAACGCGAGTTCCCTGGTCCGGTCACCGTGGCCGAGGTGGCCGCGTCCATTGGCGCCGGGCTGGCCAAGGCGGCACTAGCCGGCAAGATCAATGGTCAGGTGGTGGACACCAGCTTCCAGATCACGGCAGACAGTCCTTTGTCCATCGTGACCGCCAAAGATGCAGATGGCCTGGAAGTCATTCGCCACTCGACCGCACATCTGTTGGCCTATGCGGTCAAAGAACTGTTCCCGGAGGCGCAAGTCACCATCGGCCCGGTGATCGAGCACGGTTTCTATTACGACTTTTCCTACAAGCGCCCCTTCACGCCTGAAGATTTGGCCGCCATCGAAAAGAAGATGAGCGAATTGGCCAACAAAGACGAACCGGTGGTGCGGCGTGTGCTGCCACGCGACGAAGCGGTGGCCTACTTCAAAAGCCTGGGCGAGCATTACAAGGCGGAGATCATCGCCAGCATCCCCAGCAACGAAGATGTGTCGCTCTACCGAGAAGGTGTATTCGAAGACCTGTGCCGAGGTCCACACGTGCCCAGTACGGGCAAGCTCAAGCA
>DAIOEI010000130.1:0-6414 GCA_036746335.1 Hydrogenophaga sp.
GCACCGGTGACATCTGGAGCGAAGGCACGACCAAGGTCGGCACCGCGCAGATGGGCGATGCTGTGGTCAAGGCCCTGGCCTGAACACCGCACCCGATCGGACAGAGCGGCCTTGGCCGCTCTTTTTTTGTGGGCGTTGTCTGTCAGCTGGCGTCAAGGCTGGCTCCGCTACAATGGAGTGCTATGTTTGCCGCGATCCCGTTCTCCCTGAACACAGCACCCGCCGCCCAGGCCGGTGGGGTTGCGCGCGCAATCACCATCAAAACCACGACCATTAAGGGCTGACCCAGCTCCGGTTCGTCGTGCGCCCTCCCCGGCCAGACGCGCCGGGGCAAGTCGGTCTGGTCTGGACCTGTTTATCTACTTGAAAGGGCGTTTGAAATGAGCAAGTTGGTTGGTTTGGTCGGCTGGCGTGGCATGGTCGGCTCGGTATTGATGGATCGCATGATCGAAGAAAAAGACTTCGATCTGATCGAGCCATTGTTCTTCTCCACCTCCAACGCCGGCGGCAAGGCCCCGGCGATGGCGAAGAACGAAACCACGCTTCAAGACGCGTACGACATCGCCGCCCTGCAGCGCTGCGACATCATCATCACCGCTCAGGGCGGTGACTACACCTCGGCCGTGTTCCCCAAGCTGCGCGCCGCCGGCTGGAACGGTCACTGGATCGACGCAGCCTCCACGCTGCGCATGGAAAAAGACGCCGTCATCATTCTCGATCCGGTCAACATGCCTGTGATCAAAGACGCGCTGGGCAAGGGCGGCAAGAACTGGGTCGGCGGCAACTGCACTGTCAGCTGCATGCTGATGGGCGTGGGCGCGCTGTACAAGGCCGGTCTGGTCGAGTGGATGTCCACCCAGACCTACCAGGCCGCTTCTGGCGGTGGTGCCCAGCACATGCGCGAACTGCTCACGCAGTACGGCACGCTGAACGCCGAAGTGAAGGCCCTGCTGGACGACCCCAAGAGCGCCATCCTCGAAATCGACCGCAAGGTGATTGCGAAGCAGCGTTCGCTCTCGAGCGCCGAAACCGCCAACTTCGGCGTGCCACTGGGCGGCTCGCTGATCCCCTGGATCGACAAGGATCTCGGCAACGGCCAATCCAAAGAAGAGTGGAAGGGCATGGCCGAGACCAACAAGATCCTTGGCATGGGCGAGGGCTTCGGCTCGGCACCGATTCCGGTGGACGGCTTCTGCGTGCGAGTGGGCGCCATGCGCTGCCACAGCCAGGCCCTGACCTTCAAGCTCAAGAAAGACGTCCCCGTGGCCGATATTGAAGCCATGATTGCTGAAGACAACCCCTGGGCCAAGGTGGTACCCAACACGCGTGAGGCGACTGTCCAAGACCTGACGCCAGTGGCGGTGACCGGCACCATGACCATCCCCGTGGGTCGCATCCGAAAACTCGCCATGGGGCCAGAATACGTCGGCGCCTTCACCATCGGTGACCAGCTGCTGTGGGGTGCCGCTGAGCCGCTGCGCCGCATGCTGCGCATTGTTCTGAACGCCTGAGGCTCATGCACACAATGTGTGTATGAAGATCCCCTGCCCAGAGCGGCCTGCCGTTGCCACAAAGCAACGGTAGGCTGTTCAAGAAATCACATGTGAGCGCACTCCGAAACTCAAGCGAATTCTCAGCTTGTCACCGTAATGCGTTGATGTTATGGTCAATTCTCGGTTTATTACGTCGAGGTTCACGTGCCCATGCTCTTGCGTCCAACAGCTCCCCAACCCCTGCCCGCTTCATCCAATTTGAGGTCTTCGAGCGGTTTCGCGCGGTTGAGTGCTGTGGCTGTTGCAGCCGCCTTGGTTGGGGCAAGCTTGCTGCACCATACGGAAGCCGCAGCATTGGCCTTGGGCCGGGTCGCAGTGCTTTCACCTTTGGGCGAGCCCCTGCGCGCTGAAGTCGATATTCTGGAAATCACGCCCGAAGAAGAGGCGGATTTGCGCGTGAGCCTGGCCGGCCCCGACGCGTTTCTTGCGGCTGGCATGGAAGTCAACAGCGCCCTCAGCGGGGTCAGCATCACGCTGCGAAGGCGCGCCGACGGGCGCGCTTTTTTGAGTGTGCAAGGAACAAGACCCGTCAACGAGCCCTTTATCGACCTGATTCTGGAGGCCAACTGGCCCGCCGGTCGGATGGTGCGTGACTACACACTGCTGTTTGATCCCCCGAACCTCCGGCCTGAAATTCCTGCCCCCCTGGTCGCTCAGGCAGCGCCAGTTCCCGCCCCTGCGCCTGTGGCCGCAGCCTTGCCTTCGAGCCCGGCACCAGCGCCAGCAGCATCCGCTGTGGCTCAGCCAGCGCCTGCAACCCCCGAACCGGCATCGAGCGCCACAGACCCTTCATCGGCCTCCGTCCCCGAAGGAGCATCCAACAACCGCATCGTGGTCAAGCGGGGCGACACCGCAGGCAGGATTGCCACCGCAAACCGAGCAGAAGGCGTGTCTCTCGATCAGATGCTGGTAGCCATGCTCCGCGCAAACCCGGGCGCCTTCATTGGCGGCAACGTCAACCGGGTGAAAGCGGGCGCTGTGCTTGACCTGCCCGACGCAGATTCGGCGCAGGCCGTTGCAGCGCCAGAAGCAAGGCAAATCATTGCCGCCCAGAGCCGGGACTTCAACGAATTCCGCCGCCGCCTGGCGGCCCAAGTGCCCGCAGCTGCTGTGGCCACAGCGGATCGCCAAGTCAGTGGTCGGGTGCAGGCCGAGGTGCAAGAAACCAAGCCGACCGAACCGGTACAAGACAAACTGACCTTGTCCAAGGGTGTCACACCCGGGCAGACTTCGGCGGAAGACCAGATTGCTCAAGAGCGCCAGGCAGACGAAGCCAGTACCCGTGTGGCCGAACTCTCCCGCAACATCGACGAACTGACCAAACTGGGGCCAGCCGTCGCAGCGGGAGAGCCTGCCAGCAACACCGCAGAGCCACCAGCTCCCGTCAACACCGACCAAGCTTTGCCAGAGCCGGCGCCGACAGCCGATGCACCGGCTGCCCTGGAAGCTGCAACACCCGCCGCTGCTGAGCCAGTACCCGCGCCTGTAGCTGTCGAGCCTCCCCCGGCTGCGCCTGCAGAGCCACCTCCTGCGGCTGAAGTGGCGCAAGAGTCTTCGTTCGTTTCCCGCTTGACTGGCAACCCTCTGATTCTTCCGGTTGCTGCGGGTTTGCTGCTGCTGCTGGGTGGCTTGGGCCTCTACCAATTTCGCAAGCGTAAAAAGGTCTCCCCCGCAGACAGCTCCTTCCTGGAGAGCCGTCTTCAGCCCGATTCGTTTTTCGGCTCCAGTGGTGGGCAAAGGATTGATACAGCTGAGGCTACCGCCTCCGGCTCGTCCATGGTGTACTCGCCGAGTCAACTGGATGCAGCTGGTGATGTGGACCCCGTTGCAGAGGCCGATGTCTACCTGGCCTATGGCAGAGACCTGCAAGCCGAAGAGATCCTCAAGGAGGCCATGCGCAGTGCGCCGACCCGTGTAGCCATTCACAACAAGCTGCTGGAAATTTATGCCAAGCGGCGAGACACCAAAGCATTTGAGGTTGTCGCTGTAGAGGCCTATGGCCTGACTCAGGGAGAAGGCCCGGAATGGGAGCGCGCTTGCGAGCTGGGCAAGGAGCTGGATCCTGCGAACCCCCTGTACCAGCCCGGGGGTGCACCGGCCAACCGGCCTGAAGCCACTGGCAAGGTGCCTGGTGCCAACGGCACCCTGCCCTTTGGCACCACCACGCTGCTTCAGCCGAACACCGAACCCTCTCCTTCCGGCTTGCCAGCCAATGCCAATCTGGATTTTGAACTTGACTTGGACATTTCTCAGCCCGCTCCCTTGCAGCGAGACCCCTTGGTTTCCCAGCTGGATGACTTGAGCAGCACGGATGCGCTCACCAGTCGGCCGGCCCAAATTGAAGCCAGCGCGTCGCGGCCGATGAACTTCGATCTCGACTTTCCCTCGGAACCCATGCCCTTGGATCCCAGAGAGCCCGTTAAGCCCGCCGGTCGCCCCAGCGCAAAAACATTCGCAGACAGTCAGGCTTCACCAGACTTTGACCTCGATGAGGGAGTCTCGCTGGATGTTGGCAGTCGTTCTGGCCAGGCCAACCCTGCGTCGGAGCTGCTGTCGTTTGATCTCAACGGCATTGAGTTGGACCTCAACCCGCCGCAGACCAAAGCCACCACACCAGCGCCAAATATTGCAGACGACGATGGTGAAATGCTGAGCACGGAAAACCCTTTGGAGACCAAGCTGTCTCTGGCCGAGGAGTTCCGGGCCATTGGCGACCTGGAGGGAGCCCGTTCGCTGGCCGAAGAAGTGCTGGCCGAAGCCTCTGGTGCGCTGAAGGCCAAAGCCAGCGCGTTCCTGGCAGACCTGGCCTGATCGCTGACGCGGCCCCGCCTGGTTCGCGTGTTGACCGCCCAAACGCCTGGCGTCCTCCCTGGCGACGCTCAGCGGATCGCTTTGGGTGTGAGCTACAACGGTCGCTCTTATGACGGCTGGCAGAGCCAGCCCGGTGGCAACACCATTCAAGACCAGCTTGAGCGAGCACTTTCCCGGTTTTTGGCGATACCCGCTGTGTCCACCCTGTGTGCCGGCCGAACGGATGCCGGTGTGCACGGTCTTATGCAGGTGGTGCACTTTGACTCACCGGTACCTCGCCCACTCACCGCCTGGGTCAGAGGCTCCAACAGCTTTCTTCCCCCGGATATCGCGGTGCAGTGGGCGCGTGAAGTGCCGCAGGGCTTTCACGCACGCGCTTGCGCTGTTGCCAGACGTTACGCCTATGTGCTCCTAGATTCGCCTGTGCGCCCCGGCGTAGAACATGGGCAAGTCGGCTGGGTGTTCCGTGCGCTGAACGAATCGGCCATGCAGGACGCCGCCACGAGGCTGCTTGGCGAACACGATTTCACCTCTTTTCGTGCCTCTGCCTGCCAGGCACTGAGCCCGGTCAAGACCTTGCGGCGCATTGAGATCGTGCGGCGAGGTGCCTACTGGCGGTTCGAATTTGAAGCCTCGGCCTTCCTGCACCACATGATCCGCAACATCATGGGCTGCCTGGTCACCATCGGCACTGGCAAGAAGCCACCGAACTGGATGAGCGATGTACTGGCTGCCAGAAGCCGGGACGCCGCATCGCCCACGTTCTCCCCTGACGGTCTGTACTTTCTCGGACCGGTTTACGATTCGAGCTGGAATCTTCCCGAGCGCACCCCCGCCTTCGACTGGTTGCCTTAAAACTTCCCCCCCGCGCCGACTGCGGCGTCACCCCAAAAGGGGCGACACCTGCGGCCCGGCGGAGCCGGTTCCGCGGTGTCCTTGAACAACTCACCCCTGCCGATGCAAGCCTCTCGAACCCGAATCAAGATTTGCGGCCTCACACGTGAGGCCGATGTGGACGCGGCCGTGCATGCGGGCGCGGACGCCATCGGCTTTGTGCTGTATCCAAGGAGTCCGCGCTTCGTATCACCCGAGCGGGCAGGCGAACTGGCTCGCCGCCTGCCAGCCTTCGTCACACCGGTGCTGCTGTTCGTGAACGCAAACCTGGAGTTCATCGCGCAAGGCCTGCAGGCCGTGCCCCATGCCTTGCTGCAGTTTCACGGTGACGAAACCGCCGCCGACTGCCTGGCCGCTGGCCGCCCCTTCCTGCGCGCCGCCCGCATACCCACCGGCCCTGCCGGTGCGGGCTTTGATCTCCTAAAATACGCATCAGACTTCGCTGCAGCCCAGGCCATACTGCTCGACGCCCATGTCGAGGGTTATGGTGGTGGCGGTCAATCCTTCGACTGGAACGCATTCCCTTGGTCACATCCGCTACTAAGCGCCAGCTCTCGCCTCGTTTTGTCTGGTGGACTCACGCCTGCAAACGTGACCGATGGCATTCGACTCGTGCGGCCCTGGGCCGTTGACGTGAGCTCTGGCGTCGA
The DNA here is from genome assembly GCA_036746335.1 of Hydrogenophaga sp. Taxonomy (GTDB): domain Bacteria; phylum Pseudomonadota; class Gammaproteobacteria; order Burkholderiales; family Burkholderiaceae_C; genus Hydrogenophaga. Next base: position 5,909 of record DAIOEI010000130.1, read on the forward strand.
AGTGTCCAAAGGCATCAAGGACGCCGAGAAGATTCACGCATTCGTCGCCGCCGTGCGCGCGGCCGACACCCCGTCATCCCGTCCGAGTTGAGCCCGCTGCAGGGTCGCTCGGGCCACAGCATCGAGAACCCCATGGACACCTACCAACAACCCGACGCCCGCGGTCACTTCGGCATCTACGGTGGCAGCTTCGTGAGCGAGACGCTCACCCACGCCATCAACGAGCTGAAAGCCGCCTACGCGAAGTACCAGCACGATCCCGAGTTCCTGGCCGAATTCCAGAGCGAACTTGCGCACTTTGTCGGCCGCCCGTCACCGGTCTACCATGCCGCGCGCATGAGCCGCGAACAAGGCGGCGCGCAGATTTTCTTGAAGCGCGAAGACCTCAACCACACTGGCGCGCACAAGGTCAACAACACCATCGGCCAGGCCATGCTCGCCAAACGCATGGGCAAGCCGCGCGTGATCGCCGAGACCGGCGCCGGACAACACGGCGTGGCCACCGC
>DAIOEI010000131.1:0-6320 GCA_036746335.1 Hydrogenophaga sp.
GCCGAGCCGCTGATGTGGCTGGTGGCGTTTGGCTACGGCATGGGCGCGCTGGTGGGGCAGGTCACGCTGAACACGCCGCAGGGCCCAGTGGCCGTGCCCTACATCCTGTTTCTGGCCAGCGGCAGCATCTGCATGAGCGCGATGAACGCCGCCACCTTTGAAGCGCTGTACTCGGCCTTCTCGCGTATGCATGTGCAGAAAACCTGGGATGGCATCCTGAACGCGCCGGTGCTGCTGGACGATGTGGTGCTGGCCGAAATGTTGTGGGCGGCGTTCAAAGCGCTGTTCACGGTGATCGCTATCCTGGGCGTGATGCTGGCCCTTGGGATCAGCCATTCACCCAAATTGCTGCTGGCATTGCCGGTGCTGCTGCTGGCGGGCATCACCTTTTCGTGCATCGCACTGGTGTTCAATGCCCTGGCCAAGGGCTACGATTTTTTCACCTACTACTTCACGCTGTTCCTGACCCCGATGATGTTTCTCTCCGGGGTGTTTTTTCCCAGGGATCAACTGCCGGACATCGTGCGGACCCTGTCGGAAGTGCTGCCATTGACCCATGCGGTGGAACTGGTCAGACCCCTGTTCATGGACCAGTGGCCCGAGAGGCCCTGGCTGCACCTGGCGGTGCTGTCTGTCTATGCGGCAGTGGCGTTTTGGGTGGCACTGGCGCTCACCAGAAAACGGTTTTCCAAGTAACCAGACGGAGCACGTGTCTGGTCAAGAACGCCGTGGAACCGGCTTTGCCGGGCCACCAGCGTTGCCCCCTTGAGGGGGTCGCGCGCAGCGCGGCGGGGGTGGGCCATCAATGCACGGCCTGCTGCAGGGCTGGCTGGGCGACTGCGTAGAACTCCACGCCCGAAGCCATGAATTCGTCGGCATCGATGGCCGCGTCGTAATCGCGCAGTGCAATGCGGTCGATGCTGTGGGTTTTGGGAATGAGCGGCTTGTCCAGCGGACGGCAGATGCGCTGGTGCAGGCTGCGCAGGTTACGGCTGCTTTCCATGGCGCTGATCACGGCTTCCGGATCGAGCATCAGGACGAAAGGGTTGAGGTTGGCAAGACGGGAGTTCATGGCGGGCATCCTGGAAAAAGAGCAGAGATCACAAAGTGTTTGTCGATGAAACAAACTGTATTCGCCCGGATGCATTTGCTTAAGTCGGCGCAGCGCCATACTGCGTGTCAGCGTTTGACTGACAAAACCAGAACTGCGCCCGGTTTACCCCGTTTATTTGTCCTCCCTGCGCGTTCCCTGCGGCCTAAGCAGCCGTCCGCAAAGCCTCCACGCTGGCACGCACCACCGACTGCACGCTGCCCCCATTGCGGTAGCAGCGCCGCAAGTAAGAGGCGTGGTTACCGTCGCGCGCTGCGGTGCGCTCGATTTCATCCAGAGCCGCCTGCGAGCGCAGCGCATCGGCGTGCGGGCCCAGGTGGCGCAGGGTGGCCAGAATGTCTTCGCGGATGCTGATCTGCTCGCGCGTCTTGGGGTTGACCATCATGCCGTCGAGGCCGAAGCGGCAAGCCTGGAAACGGTTGTAGGTATAGACCAGGTAATCGTCTTCCGCCGGCGCGGCCTCCTTGCGCTCCAGCAGGTGGCGGCACAGCGCCTGCAGATAACAAGCCAGGCCGGCGGCGCGCTCCACGGTCAGCGGCGTGTCGCACACCCGCAGCTCGATGGTGCCGTATTCGGGTTTGGGCCGGATGTCCCAGTAAAAATCTTTCATCGACTTCACCACCCCGGTGCTCTCCATCTTGGTGAAGTACACGTTGGCAAACTCCTGCCAGCTGAGCATGAAGGGCGCACGACCACTCAAGGGAAAGGCAAACACCGAGTTCAGCCGCGCCGAGTCGAACAGCGTGTCCACCCCCTGTGAAAACGGCGATGACGCCGACAGGGCAATGAAATGCGGCACGTAGCGGTTGAGCGAGTGCAGCAGGAACAGCGCCTCGTCGGCGCTGGCGCAGCCAATGTGCACATGCTGACCAAACACGGTGAACTGTTTGGCCAAGTAGCCGTAGAGCCCAGACAACTCCTGAAAGCGCGGCTTGGAAAAAATACGCTGCTCAAACCAGCGCTGGAACGGGTGTGTGCCACCACCGGCCAGCTCGATGTTCAGCCGGTCGCCGGCGTGCACCAGGGTGTCGCGGATCTCGCGCAGCTGGGCCAGCAGCGGGCCATGCTCGGTCTGCACATCGGTGGCGATCTCGATCATGCTCTGCGTCATCTCGGGCGTGACCACGCCGGGGAAGGGCTTGCGCCGCAGCAGCTCCAGCAGGTCGTTGGCGCTGCTGGAGAGGTCCATGTCGTAGGTGTTGACCAGCTGCAGTTCCAGCTCCACTCCCATGGTCAGGGAGGCCGACGCCTTGAAGGTTTCCAACGGCATGGTTTCAGCCCTCCTGCGTTACATGCGTTTCCTGGGAGGCCATCAGGGCACGCTGGGTCACCAGTGGCCCCAGCAGCTCCTGCAACAACATCATGCCGGCCATCAGCGCCATGACCTGGGGCGCCAGATCAAACCCGTGGGAGCGGCTTTGCTCCAGCAGCAGGATGGCAAAAGCCGACATGGGCGTGAGCGCCAGGCCTGTGAGCAGGCCCTTGCGCTCGGTAATACCCGACAAACGTGCTGCAGCCAGGCTGCACAAGACCTTGGAGAGGGTGCGCACCGCAATCAAAGCCACGCCCAGGCCCAGGGTGGCCCAGACGTCGTTCCAGCCGATCAACGACGCAATGTAGACAAACAGGAAAATCGTCAGCAAGTCGCCCGCCGTACCAAAACCGCGCTGCGCATTGGTCAGGTGTACCCGACGCTCACGCGCCACGATGCCAAACGTCAAAGCCGCCAGCAGGGGGGAGAGCTTCAAGCCTTCGGCCATGGTGGTGAGCAGCACCACCGCCAGCGCAAACACCACCGTCACACCGCGTTCCTGGGTGTTCTGGAATTTCAGAAGCCAGGGCACTGCCACACCCAGCAACGCCCCCACTGCCGCCGACATGGCCAGCACATGGACGCTGCCCAGCGCTGCCTGCACCAAGTCACCCGAGGTGCTGAGGTACCAGTAGCCCACCACCAACTTGAGCGCCAGCACCGACACCAGACAATTGATGGCACACAGGTGCATCACCCTCTCGGTGACCTGCCCGGCCCCCCGCATCTCGTTGGCCACGCGCACGATGCCGGCCGGCGAAGCGGAAACCGACAATGCGGCAATGATCAGGCGTACATCGGTCTGCAGCCCGAACCAGCCAGCGGCCCAGTACACCGCCAAAAAGGTCAGCGCCGATTCCACAAGCCCCAGCACCAGCACCCAGGGGTTGTGGCGGAACCAGCGCAGGTGAATGCGATAACCCAGCTCGAACAGAACGAGGGAAAGTGCCACATTGGCCAGAAAAGGCAGGCCTGCGATGTCGGTGGTCAGGCCAGGCAGGTCCACCACGCCGCCCATCAAGCCCACGGCCACATAGCTCATCACGCGGGGCAACTGCCACAAGGCATGCAGCCGCTCGCCCACAAACCAGGCGAGCAGCAGCACCAGCGGCCAAGCCATCGACTGGAGCAGGAAATCAGAATCTGCAAACATCGGCACACACTCCAGGGAAAAGGACCCGCATGGTAAGGCCCCGGGGCAGACATGAACACCCTGTTACTTCCAGGTAGGAGCACCCGGGCAAGCTGAAAGTTGCTTTCTCGGTAACATTCCGCCATGCACAACACCAACCCTCGCCCCCACTCCTTCTACGCGCTTGCTTTGAGCATGGCACTCCTGGCTGGCATGCACAGCGCCTGGGCCCAGGGCACCCCTGCTGCGGCTAGCGCTTCTGCCAGCAAACAGGAGCTGGTCAAACGTCTTGTCCAGACCCAGCAGGCCAGCGTAGATGCCATGGCCCGCGGCCTGGCAGAACAACCTGCCATCGACATGCTGGACCGGGCTGCCCTGGCCCTGCCATCCCGCGTTGCGCCCGACAAGCAGGAAGCAGTGGCCAAGGCGATCCAGGCCGATACCCAGAAATACCTGGACGCGGTGGTGCCGATGGTTTCCCAACGCGCGAAACAACTGGCACCCCAGACCATCGGGCCGATCCTGCAACAAAAGCTCAGCGAAGAAGAGCTGCGCCAGATCGTCACCCTGCTGGAGTCGCCCGCCTATCAGAAATACCTGAAGCTCGGTGGTGAAATGCAAGAAGCGCTGCAAACCCAGCTGGTAGCGGACACACGCTCCAGGGTCGAGGCCCAGTTGCTCTCGCTGGAAAAATCCATTGGTACCCACCTGGGTCTGACGGCGAGCGCTGCTCCTGCACAACCGGCCGCCAAACCGCCAGCCTCGAAGTAACGCGCGATCGCCCGCGCAGCGGATCAAGCGCCGTCGGCCACCGCGTCGGGCACGGCAAACCGCTTCAGCAAGGGCTGCAGACCCAGCTCATCGAGCACCTGGCGCAGCCGCTGAGCCGCAGCAGCCCGCCGCGGGCGGGACACGGCACCGGTCTGGCTGGCCAGGATCAGTTCGTTTTTCATGGAATGCTCCCAGCCCACCAGCTCGGTCACCGTCACGCTGTAGCCGTGGGCTTCGAGTTGCAGGCAGCGCAACACATTGGTGATCTGGCTGCCGAACTCGCGCGTGTGCAGCGGGTGGCGCCACAGCTCGGCCAGCGGCGTGCGCGCCAGGTTCAGCGCCTTGGCGCCGCGCAGCACCCCCGCCACTTCCGCCTGGCAACACGGCACCAGCACCATATGGCGCACCTGGCGCGCCAGCCCGAAGGCGATGGCGTCGTCGGTGGCGGTGTCGCAGGCGTGCAGCGCGGTCACGATGTCCACCCGCGGCGGCAGCTCGGCATGGGTCGCCGCGCCCTGCACCGTGGTAGCCAGAAAACGCATGCGCTCAAAGCCCAGCCGCTGCGCCAGCGCCTGCGACGACTGCACCAGCTCGCTGCGCGTCTCCACCCCCACCACCCAGGCCTGGGCCCGCGCCTCGAGCACCAGGTCGTAGAGGATGAAGCCCAGGTAGGACTTGCCCGCGCCGTGGTCCACCAGCGTGACGTCCGGGTGCAGCTTTGCCACTTCATCGATCAGCGGCTCGATGAACTGCACCAGGTGGTAGACCTGCTTGAGCTTGCGCCGCGTGTCCTGGTTGAGCTTGCCCTCGCGGGTGAGGATGTGCAGCGCCTGCAGCAGCTCGATGGACTGGCCGGGGCGCAACTCGGGCAACTGGTCTTGCAGGCTGGGCGCGGGTTTTGCGCGCGGGTGAGGCTTGGGCATGAATCGATTGTCGCAGGCGACCGACAATCCCCCCATGCACCCGAACCACCCGATGTCCGCCGCGACCCCGAACACCGCTCAGCCCCATGGCCACCCCTACACCACGCTCACGCCCGATGTGGTGCAAGACGCGCTGGCCAGCGTCGGCCTCTGGGGCGACGGGCGGCTCGCCGCGCTCAACAGCTTTGAAAACCGGGTCTACCAGATCCACCTGGAGGCACCGTTTGAGGGACACGCCCAGGTGGTGGCCAAGTTTTACCGGCCCGAGCGCTGGAGCGCGGCGCAGATCCAGGAGGAACACGACTTCGCCGCCGAGCTGGTGGCCGCCGAAATCCCGGCCGTGCCGCCGCTGGCCCTGGGCCCCGAGGGGCGGACCCTGCACCACTTCGGCGGTTTTGCCTTCTCCGTCAGCCCGCGCCGGGGCGGGCGCCGCCCCGAGCTGGACGACTTCGACGTGCTCGAATGGATCGGCCGCTTCCTGGCCCGCATCCACACCGTGGGCGCGGCACGGCCCTTTGTGCACCGCCCGGCGCTAAACAGCGCCAGTTTCGCCTGCGAACCGCGCGACTGGCTGATGCAGCACCGCGCCATTGCCCCCGAGGTGCAGACCGCCTGGGCGGCCGCGCTGGAAGAAGCGCTGGCGCTGATCAACGCGCATCCGGCCCTGCGCGCGGCCGAATCCGCTGAAGAAAATGGCATCGCGCGCATCCGCCTGCATGGCGACTGCCACCCCGGCAACATCCTCTGGACGCCCGAAGGCGAGAGCGGCGCCGGGCCGCATTTTGTGGACCTGGACGACGCCCGCAGCGGCCCGGCGGTGCAAGACCTGTGGATGCTGCTCAGCGGCGACCGGCGCCAGCAGACCCAGCAACTCGGCGCACTGATCGACGGCTATGAACAGTTCCGCCCGTTTGACCGGCGCGAACTCGCGCTGATCGAACCGCTGCGCACCCTGCGCCTGATCCACTACAGCGCCTGGATCGCCCGCCGCTGGGAAGACCCAGCCTTCCCGATCAATTTCCCCTGGTTCGGCAGCCGCGACTACTGGCAAGGCCAGGTGGACATGCTGGT
>DAIOEI010000132.1:0-6301 GCA_036746335.1 Hydrogenophaga sp.
CAGCAGTGGGCAGCCCGGTTGAACGCCGATGGCAAAAGCGATCAGGCACATGCGCAACGCCAGAAGCCTGGACGCTCCAGGCCAGGCGGCGCGCCTGTGGATCGGGTATCCGTCCAGCGCACCATCGCGGCTGTCGTGTCACACATCGGCCAGCAGCGGGTAGGGCAGTGGCAGAAGCTGAAGCTGTGGGCCCTCAACAGCGCCCAGGTGCAGGCTGCCACCTTGTGCGGCGGCCACCGTCATCGAAACGATGGCGTGATGCTTGTCCACTTCGGCGCCCGGCGTGGGTGCGGCGGCGGCCACTGTGCCACAGGCCTGTTCGGCGTCGCTGCTATGAAAGATGGCTTGCCCCACTGTCATTGTGGTCGGGGCTGTCACCAGAAAGGCGCGGCGTTTGAGCGTACCGCGAAACTGGCTGCGCGCCACCACTTCCTGGCCGGGATAACAACCCTTCTTGAAGTTCACGCCGCCCACCGACTCGTAGTTCAGCATCTGGGGCACAAAGGCTTCGGCCACGGGTGGTGTGATCATTCCGACGCCGCTCATCACCTCCAGCCAATCCCATTCGGCGACGGTCATGGCCGTTGCCTGTGGGGTTTCGGCGCCTGCCGGGGCAATGCGTATGGCTCGCGGCACGCCAGCGCCAGGGTACAGGGCCACGGTATGGGCCGTGCCTGTTGCCCCGTTGTCATCGTCGCCTTGCACAGCCACCGTTTCACACAGGTGCTGCCATGCGCTCAGGCCGGAGGGCACGGCATCGCCCGCCAGGCCCTGGACATCGAAATCCGCCGTAGCGTCGCTCAGGCGGACTTTGGCACGCAGCACAAACATGGACAGGCGCTTGAGAGCTGCAGGCAGGGTCTCGCGCGGACACAACAGCAGGATGTCATCGTGCTGCTGCTTGAAACCGATGAAGCTGGCCAGCATGCGACCCTTGGCGTTGCAAAAAGCGGCCAGTCGTGCTTCTGACAGGCCCAGAAGCGCGAAGTCGTTTGTGAGCTGGCTGTGCAGGAACTTGGCTGCGTCTTCACCCTGGGCGCGCAACACGCCCCAATGCGCCAGCGCTGTGACCCCCTGGGGTTGGGCTGGGCGAACTTCGGACTGCAGAGGGATATCGGTGACTGGCATGGTGGCGGTGCGGGTGGGCGGGCACAGACGAAAACACGGCTGAATTATGATCCTGCCCAGATTTTTCCCACCCTGCCCAGGTTTCTTGAAGCGACCCTTCTGCCTGGCACCGCCCGATGGCACTCCCTTGAAACGTATTTTTTTGTTGCTGTTGCTGGCGCCAACGCTGCTGTTGGTTGTCTTGGGTGCCTGGGCTCTTTATTGGCTGGATCGGCCCCTGGTCTGGTCCACGCCCGCTGCGCAGGCGCCATTGCCGTTGGAAGTGCCGTCCGGTAGCTCGGCCCGAGCGGTGGCGCAGGCGGTTGAGCGGGCCGGGGTAGACGTATCGGCGCCAATGCTGTACGCATGGTTCCGGCTTTCCGGGCAGTCGCGCTCGATCAAGGCGGGCAGCTACGAACTGGCCGCGGGTACCACGCCACGCAGCTTGCTGGACAAACTGGTGCGTGGCGAGCAGGCCTTGCACAGCGTGACTTTGCTGGAGGGCTGGAACATCCGCGATGTGCTGGCTGCGCTGCAACGCTCGCCAGACTTGACCCAGGATCTGGATGGGCTCAGCCATGCGCAGATCATGGCCCGCATTGGATTGGAGGGTGTGCATCCGGAGGGGCGTTTTTTCCCGGACACCTACCGGGTGGCCAAACGGGCGCCAGCCTCCAGCGTGTTGCGCCAGGCCGCACAGGCCATGGATCAGCGACTGGCGCAAGCCTGGGCTCAGCGGGCGCCTGATGTGCCGCTGCGCTCGCCCCAAGATGCCTTGATCCTGGCCAGCATCATCGAGAAGGAAACCGGACTGGATTCCGACCGCGCACAGATTGGTGGTGTGTTTGCGAACCGCATGCGCATCGGTATGCGCCTGCAGACGGACCCGACCGTGATCTACGGTCTTGGCGAGCGCTTTGACGGCAACCTGCGACGGGTGGACCTGCAGTCCGATACACCCTACAACACCTACACCCGCGGCGGCTTGCCGCCCACACCCATCTCCATGCCAGGCTGGGCTTCGCTGATCGCGGCCGTGCAGCCCGAAACAACCACTGCGCTTTACTTTGTGGCGCGCGGAGACGGCAGCAGCCAGTTCAGCCGCACGCTGGACGAGCACAATGCAGCGGTGCGCCGCTACATTCTTGGGCGCTGATTCGCGGGCCGTTGCCACGCCTTTACTACCAGTACCGCACATGAGCGATTCACCTGAAGGCCTGTTCCTTTCTTTCGAAGGCATCGACGGGGCTGGTAAATCCACCCATATCGAGGCGCTGGCGCGGGCTTTTCGCGAACAGGGTCGCGAGGTCTGCCTGACCCGTGAACCCGGTGGCACGCCGCTGGCCGAGAAGTTGCGTGCCATGGTGCTGGGCGATGCGATGGACCCTTTGACCGAGTCTTTGCTGGTGTTCGCAGCCAGGCGCGATCATTTGCTGCAAGTGATCGAACCAGCACTGGCCCGCGGGGAGGTGGTGCTTTGCGACCGTTTCACCGACGCCACCTTTGCCTACCAGGGCGCAGGGCGCGGCTTTGATCTCCAAGTGTTGCAAGCCCTGGAGCGCTGGGTGCAAAGTGTGCAGGGCAGCGCGCAGGAAGGATCGGTGAACCGACTGCGCCAGCCGCACCTGACGCTCTGGTTTGAATTGCCGCCCGAAGTGGCGGCGGCGCGGCTGGCCGATGCGCGCACGCCCGACCGGTTCGAATCACAGTCGCTGGCGTTTTTCCAGCGGGTGGCGGCCGGTTACGAGGCGCGGGCACAAGCCGAGCCGCAGCGTTTTGCGCGGATCCCGGCCAACCAGCCCCGCGACGCAGTCTGGGGAGCGATTCGGGCCGACTTGCTGGCCCGCGGCTGGCTCAAAGGTTGATACCCGCCATGTCGCCGAAAGCGGATACCCCGTCCACCACCGAAGCGTTGGCGCCCTGGGTGCAAGCCCAGCTGCAGACGCTGCTGGCTCAACGTGGACATGCCTGGTTGCTGCAAGGCCCTTCTGGTCTCGGGCAATACGCGCTCGGTTTGGCGATGGCGCAGGCTTGGTTGTGTGAGCAACCCGGCCCACAGGGCGCTTGTGGAGCGTGCAACAGTTGCCACTTGGTCGGCAGCCGTTCTCATCCTGATCTGGTGGTGTTGATGCCCGAGACGGTCATGCTCGAGCGCCATTGGCCACTGTCAGAGGCGGCTCAGAAAGATCTGGACGATAAAAAACGCAAGCCCAGCAGGGAAATCCGGGTGGACGCGATGCGCGACATGCTTGGCTTTGCCCAGCGCACGAGTGCGCGCGGGCGGGGCACGGCGGTGCTGGTGTATCCCGCCGAGCGCATGAACACGGTCACCGCCAACGCCTTGCTCAAGACGCTGGAAGAGCCGGCTGGCGACACCCGTTTTGTGCTGGCCAGCGAAGCAGCACACCAGTTGCTGCCCACCATCCGCAGCCGCTGCCAGATGCATGCGATGCAATGGCCCGATACCGATCAGGCACTGCACTGGCTCCAGGCCCAGGCCAAAGACAGTGGCCTGAGCGCCGATGCCGCACAGGCACGGGTCTGGATGCGGGCGGCTGGTGGGCGGCCCGATGATGCGCTGGAGTGGGCGCGTTCTGGCTTGAGCGCGGCTCTCTGGTCTGGATTGCCCGCGGCCTTGGCGCGGGGAGACTGGCAGTCGCTGGACGCTTGGCCTCCTGCCCGGCAACTGCAGGTACTGCAAAAGCTCTGCCATGACCTGATGGTGATGGCTGCCGGTGGGCAACCCCGTTTTTTTGAGCCAGCCTCTTTGCCGCCAGCACCTTCCTGGGCGGTATTGCTCAAATGGTCGCGCGAACTGCTGGATGCAGCCCGTACGGTTGAACATCCGTTCAGCCCTGGTTTGATGCAGGAAGCCTGGGCCGCGCGGACCCGCCAGGCCCTGACGGCTCGTGCACCAGGTCGTACAGCAACGGGTGTTGGGACGCCGTTTTCCCGCTAAACTCGACGCCCATGAGTACGACGCCCCCGTCCAACGGCGCTGTGGCCCGCCCCAGCGTGATTCAGCTCTCCATCAAGGAGAAAGCTGCGCTGTATGCGGCGTACATCCCGCTCTTCTCGGAGGGCGGGATTTTCATTCCGTCTTCACGCGAATACAGGCTGGGCGATGATGTGTATGTATTGCTGAGTTTGCCGGATGATCCTCAGCGCTATCCCGTGGCTGGCAAGGTGGCCTGGGTCACACCGGCCAAAGCCCAGGGGGGGCGCACCCAGGGTGTGGGTATTCGCTTCCCGTCCGATGAAAAATCGCGACACCTCAAGCTCAAGATCGAAGAAATCCTGGGCAGCGCGCTCGCTTCCGACCGGCCGACCCAGACCATCTGATGGGTTTTGGCGAAGTTCTGGCCGGGTGAGACTGTCCGGTTCCTGCTGTTGGGCGTTTTCCATGTTCACCGATTCCCATTGCCACCTCAATTTCCCGGAACTGCGAGCCCAGGTGCCTGCGGTGCTGTCGGCCATGGCCCAAGCCCAGGTGGAGCGGGCGCTGTGCATTTGCACCACACTGGAGGAGTTTGAAGGGGTTCACGAATTGGCTCTGGCACACGCTGCTTTGTGGGCCACCGTAGGTGTGCACCCCGACAACGAGGGCGTACAGGAGCCTTCGCTGGAGGATCTGCTGGAGCGGGCGGCGCTTCCCCGGGTGGTGGGCATTGGAGAGACGGGTCTGGACTACTACCGGCTCCAGGGTCGCAGCCTTGCCGACATGGCTTGGCAGCGAGAGCGCTATCGCATTCACATTCAGGCGGCTCGCCAGACGGACCTACCGCTGGTCATTCATACCCGCAGTGCTTCGGAAGATACCCTGGCATTGCTGCGTGAGTCGGGCGGTTTCCACAGCGGGAGCGAGGGTGGCGCACTGCCACTTGCAAAGGGTGTGTTCCACTGTTTCACAGAAACCGAATCTGTGGCCCGCGCAGCGCTGGACATGGGCTTCTACATTTCCTTTTCCGGCATCCTGACCTTCCGCAGCGCCAGCGATCTGCGTGAAGTCGCGCGTTTTGTGCCCCTGGAACGCACCTTGATCGAAACCGACAGCCCGTACCTGGCACCCATGCCACACCGGGGCAAAACCAATACCCCCGCCTGGGTGCCGCATGTCGCCCAACAATTGGCCGAGATCAAAGGTGTGCCGGTAGAGACCATTGCCCGGCACACCAGCGACAACTTCAAGGCGCTGTTCAAGCGCGTGCAAGAGAATTGAATGGCAAGCCCAAGCGCAGCGACCCATGGACCTTCGCACCGCCGCCGGGCGGTGTGCATCGTCGCCTGGGCACCCTTGCTGGGGCTTGGGCCTTGGCGGGTGCTGCATGCGGGAGCCTTTGAGGATTTTTTTGCGGCCGCCAGGAACGACCGGGAGTCGGTTGTTGTGGCTCTGACGCTGCGGGGTTTTGACCTCAACACACTGGATGACAAGGGCGAGCATGCTTTGCTGATTGCGTTGCGCCACGGGTCTGATCGGGTCGCCAAGTTTCTGCTGGATCAGCCCATGGTCAAGGTGGAGTCCCGCAACAGCAACGGCGAAAGCCCTTTGATGATGGCCGCGCTCAAAGGAGAGCTGGCCTGGGTGCAGCGACTCATTCAGCGCGGGGCCGAAGTCAACAAGCCCGGCTGGACCGCATTGCACTACGCTGCCAGCTTTCCTGAGCAGGGCAGTGACGCTGTGGTGGCGCTGCTGCTCGAACACCACGCCTACATCGATGCCGAGTCGCCCAACCGCACCACGCCATTGATGATGGCGGCACGTTACGGGCATCTTCTGGTGGTCAAGCGCCTCCTGGAGGAAGGCGCAGACCCGACCCTGCGCAACGAGCAAGGGCTGACGGCGCTGGACTTTGCCCGCCAGATACAGCGAGAGGAAGCCGCGCAACTCATCCTCACGGCGCTGCGCCGCCGCCATGCGGTGCCGCCGCGTACACCGGGCGAGCGCCGCGGTCATTGGTAAACGCTTGGACACCTGAGCGCTTGCTCAGGCTACGTGCAATTACTTAAGCTGAGGCGGCTCTTTTGGGCTTCCAATGCTGCATGCGGTGATGCCATGGGCGGCACCGCTGACGAAGCGCGTGCCACAGCCAAACAAAAAAGGAGATTTCCATGAAAACCAAAGACATGCAAGACATCCTGGGAGGCCTGGGCATGTTTGCCCTGGGTACTTTTGCAGCGGTCTATGCGCAGCAGT
>DAIOEI010000133.1:0-6263 GCA_036746335.1 Hydrogenophaga sp.
TGTCAGAACCACAGGCACAGGCGGGCGGGAGTTTGTTGGCGGTCGATACGGCATGGGGCAAGCTGGCCGATCGACCTATTGCACATGCCCCAGAAACACCCGGCCAAGTCGCGCATTGGCTGGATGAACATCTGCTGGCTGTGGGCGCACTAGCCCGAGTTTTTGCCAAAAACTTTGAGCCAGACTGGGCAGAGCTGGCGGGCATTTGGCACGACTTGGGCAAATACCGACCCGGATTTCAGCGCTATCTGAAACTCTCCAACAACCCGGACGGACACATTGAAGGCCGTGTCAGCGGACGCGAAAAAACCCACTCTGCCGCCGGGGCGCTGTGGGCCATTCAGCAACTCAACCAGCCCAAAGGTTTGCCACTGGGGCATGTGTTGGCCTATCTGATTGCAGGCCACCACGCCGGTTTGGACGACTGGCACAGCGGTTTGAACGAGCGCCTCAAAAGCGCTAACAGTCAGGAAGAGCTGCGCAGCGCCTTGGCCGAGGTGCCAACAGTACACCGTAGCATTCTTCATCCCACCTTGCCCGCTGCCCCGCGCATTCCCGGTGGTGAAGCGGGCTTTGCCTTGTGGGTCCGCATGTTTTTTTCTTGTTTGGTGGATGCCGACTTTCTGGACACCGAGGCTTACTTCGACGCAGGCAAACCCGCCCGCCGCAGCGGTTTTCCCGACTTGGAACAAATGCTTTCGGCGCTGAACGTCTACATGAACGCCAAGGCCGCATCAGCGCCGGTGACGCCCGTCAACACCCTGCGCGCCGACATCCTGCGCCAGTGCCGGGCCAAGGCGCTGCTGGAGCCGGGCTTTTTCACCCTCACCGTGCCCACAGGCGGCGGTAAGACCCTCTCCAGTCTGGCCTTTGCGCTGGAGCATGCCAAAGCACACGGTCAGCGCCGCATCATTTACGCCATTCCCTACACCAGCATCATCGAGCAGACCGCAGAGGTGTTTCGGGGCGTATTTGCCGCGCTGGGCGACGAGGTGCTGATCGAACACCACAGCCAAGCCGATGCTCCCAGCACAACCGAAACCGCCCGCAGCCGCTTGGCCTGCGACAACTGGGACGCGCCCTTGGTGGTCACCACCAACGTGCAATTGTTCGAATCGCTATTTGCGGCCAAAACCTCGCGCTGTCGCAAACTGCACAACTTGGTGGGCAGTGTCATCGTGCTGGACGAAGCCCAGCAATTGCCAGCCGCATTTTTGAACCCCATCTTGGGCACGCTGAAACTGCTGGTCAAACACTACGGCGTGACTGTGGTGCTGTGTACCGCCACCCAGCCAGCCCTGGCCCGTACCAACTATTTCGATCCCAGCCGCAACGTCGATGGCCTGGACAACGTGCGTGAAATCACCGACGACCCCGACCATCTGTACCACCAACTGGACCGCGTGCAGGTAGAACTGCCCAACGATTGGCACACCCCCACACCGTGGTCAGACGTGGCTGAACGGTTGAAGCAAGAAGACTGCGCGCTGATCATCGTCAACACCCGCAAAGCCGCCCGCGAGCTGTACCGCCTGCTGCCCGAAGGCACGTTGCACCTGTCGGCCCTGATGTGCGGCGCACACCGCAAAGCCGTGATCGACCAGATCAAAGCCCGCTTGCGGGCCAAGCGCGAAGGTGCCGACACCCAGCCGCTGCGCGTGGTCAGCACCCAGTTGGTTGAGGCCGGGGTGGACTTGGATTTTCCGGTGGTCTATCGCGCCTTGGCCGGGCTGGACTCCATTGCCCAAGCCGCTGGGCGCTGCAACCGCGAAGGGCTTTTGCAGGATGCGCAGGGGCAACTTTGCAAGGGCCGTGTGGTGGTGTTTGTGCCGCCAGACAAACTGCCAGCGGGCCAGATGCGCAAAGCCGCCGACGCTTGCACCAGTGTGCTGCACGGCCAAACAAGCAACCCGCTGGCGCGGGGTCTGTTTGAACGCTACTTTCAACAGTTCTACCACTCGGTCAACCTAGACGAAAAAGGCATTGCAGCCATGCTCAAAGTGGACGACCGCAAAACCCTTGCCGTGCAGTTCCGTTCAGCCGCTGAAGCCTTCAAGCTGATTGACGATGCCGATCAGGCTACCGTGGTTGTGCGCTATGCCCCGCACCGCGAAGAACTGGCGCAATGGCTGGCCCTGCTGGAGCGCGATGGCCCCCAGCGGTGGCTGATGCGCAAACTGCAACGCCATACCGTGACCATTCGCAAAACAGTTGCCGACAAGATGCTGGCCCTAGGCGACCTGACCCTACCCATGCCTGGGCTGTATGTGCAAGCCGATGCCGACAACCTTTACGACCCCCAGCTTGGCCTGAAGCTGGAAGACGATGTGTACAACCCAAGTGGCTTTGTGTCCTGACCACACCTTTTGAAGTACCCCATGACCATGTTTTGCCTTGAAGTCGCAGGCCCGTTTGCCTGCTTTACCCGGCCTGAAATGAAGGTGGAGCGCGTCTCTTATGACGTGATCACACCTTCTGCCGCACGTGCGGTGTTTGAGGCCATTTTGTGGAAGCCCGAAATCCGATGGCGGGTACACCGCATCGAAGTGCTAAAGCCCATCCGCTGGGCGAACCTCCGGCGCAACGAAGTCAAATCAAAGGCTCTCGTCCCCAGTTTGGAGCAAGCCATGAAAGTGGGTCATGGGCAACTCGGTCTGGAAATTGAAGAAGAACGAGTGCAGCGTGCAGGTTACTTTCTGCGTGATGTGGCTTACCGCATCCATGCCGACCTGTCTCTGGTGCCCGGCAAGGCTAACGACCCGCTGGCCAAGTACACCTCCATGTTTGCCCGCCGCGCCAGCAAAGGCCAGTGCGTGAACCAGCCCTACCTGGGGTGCCGGGAGTTTTCGGCGGATTTCAAGCTGGTGCCAGCAGACGCTCCGCCCGAGTCACTCATGCCACCCATTCCAGACACCCGCGAATTGGGCTGGATGCTGCACGACATGGACTACACCCACCCCACCGACCCGCAACCGCGCTTTTTCAGGTCGCAAATGACCGCAGGCGTGATTGACATTCCACCGTTTGAGGAGGCTATTGGATGATTCTTCAAGCCCTGAATCACTATTACGAACGAAATCCTGACCTTCCAAAACAGGGATGGATTCGTCGCGGCGTTGATTACGTTGTCGTATTGGACAAAGACGGAACTTGTATCTCCATCAGTGCAGTTGGAACAGCAAACAAGGGAAAAGCAGCCCCACATGAAATGCTCTTGCCATCAATTGGCAAGCAGTCCATGAAGCACACCAACAGTGGGGCAGATGCGAATTTTCTTTGGGACAATGCCAGCTTCGTATTTGGGCGCGGCAATAAGGGGGATAAGAAATTAGCCGCCTTTATCGACACCGTGGCACGCTGGTCTGGCTACTCTTCAGACGAGGGCATTGCAGCAGTAACGCGATTTTGCTCAGCGTTGCAGCAAGACTCAGATCTTGCATTGCAGCTTTTCAAACGCTTTTAGGTGGATACTGAGTTTGAAAAACGAGATCCAGTTGTGATCTTTCGTTTACTATCTGATCTTGATGGTGTTCATGCCCGCGCAGCAGTGCGTACTGCCTATGAAAGAAAGCTATTAGAGGCAAACGATAACGCTGCTGTGCGTGGAAACTGCCTCGTTACCGGTACTGTCAGTACACCGATTGCCGTCAATGAAACGGTCATCAAAGGGGTGTGGGGAGCGCAAACATCAGGTGCCAACATCGTGTCGTTCAACGCACGGGCCTTTGAGTCCTATGGCAAAATCGAGCGCCAGGGAGAGAACGCTCCGGTCAGCAAAGCCGCTGCGTTTGCCTACACCACAGCACTCAACCACCTGCTGCGCAAAGATTCACCCCAGCGCATTCAGGTGGGCGATGCATCTACGGTGTTTTGGGCAGACCAGGATTCGGAATTTGAGTCCCTTGGGGCTGATGTATTTGGTGAGCCAAGCAAAGACGACCCTGACCGTGGAACCCGTGCTGTGCATGCGTTGCTGTCGGCGGTACACGCTGGCAAGTTTGCCGAGCCAGAAGACAACCTTTTTCACATTCTGGGCCTAGCCCCCAATGCTGCCCGCATCAGCATTCGCTTCTACCACTGCTTGCCATTGCCGGAGATGGCGAAGTGCATCATTCAACACTTTAGAGACCTAGAGCTGGTTCCGGGGCCTAACGATCCGCAATACCCGAGCTTGAAGAGGTTGTTGCAAACTATATGCATGGCAACCAGCGGTCAACCGTATGGAGACATCGACAAAGCACCACCTAATTTGGGGGGCGCAATTGTTGATGCCATCTTTGCTGGCCCCGATACGGCCTACCCCACCTTGTGGCTAAACACAGCTGTGGGCAGATGCAGGGCAGAACAGGCAAAGAAAACGCAACAAGGTACGTCAGCCCCCAACGTTCCATATGCACGGGCAGCAGTAATTAAGGCCTGCCTGAACCGCCAGATTCGCCGTGCTGCTGTATCGGCGGCGTTCCCTCCCTCATCCACCCCGCGAGAAAAGGAGTTTTTGCCCATGCTTGACCTCGACAACACGAATCCAGCCTATCGGCTGGGTCGGCTATTTGCCACGCTGGAGCGCATCCAGGAAGAAGCCTCTGGAGGCAAACTCAACAGCACCATCCGAGATCGCTACTACGGCGCAGCATCCAGCACACCCGCCTCGGTCTTTCCAACACTGTTGCGTCTGAAAATCCATCACCTGGGCAAGCTACATCCAGGCAGAGTGACCAATTTGGAAAAACTGCTGGGTGAAATCATGAGCTGCTTTCAACCTGACTCATTTCCACCTCGCCAGTTATCCCTGCCCGATCAGGGCCGCTTTGCCTTGGGCTATTACCACCAACGGCAAGCCTTTTTCACTAAATCCGAAACCACCACCGCCACCAAGGAAGCATGACCATGAGCCTGAACAACCGCTACGACTTTGCCCTGATTTTTGATGTACGCGATGGCAATCCCAATGGTGACCCCGACGCAGGCAATATGCCGCGCATGGATGCCGAAACCGGCCACGGGCTCGTCACCGATGTGGCCTTGAAGCGCAAGGTGCGCAATTTTGTGACATTGGTCAAGGGGTATGAATCTCCATTCGATATATATGTAAAGGAGAAAGCAGTTCTTGGTCGTGCGCACAAGGAGGCTTTTTCAGAACTGAATATCTCTTTAGGTGAGGAGTCTCGTATTTTAATTCCCGAATCGATACTTGAAGCATTGGAGGAATTCACTTTGCCTGAAGGGCTTGAAATTAGCGAAGACGATGATGAGAATTCAATACTTGTTGTCGCGGCAGATGCAGATATCAAAACGATCAAAGCAGCACTGAAAGAAGAAAAGCCGAGCAAAGAAATTAAAAGTTTCATTGATTCGTGCTTGAAGGGTGTGAAAGCTAGAAAACCAAAGGCGCCAGAGGTAGAGTTAGGAAGGAAATGGATGTGCCAGCGATTCTTTGATATTCGTACGTTTGGTGCAGTAATGTCCCTCAGATCCGCACCGAACTGTGGTCAAGTGCGTGGCCCGGTTCAACTGACCTTTGCCCGCTCGGTCGATCCAATCGTAGCGTTGGAGCATTCCATCACCCGCATGGCTGTCGCCACCGAAGCCGAAGCCGAAAAGCAGCAAGGCGACAACCGCACCATGGGCCGCAAACACACCGTGCCCTATGGCGTGTACGTGGCCCATGGTTTTGTGTCGTCATTCCTAGCCAAGCAAACCGGATTTGGTGAAGACGATTTAGAACTGCTTTGGCAAGCATTGGCGCAAATGTTTGAACACGACCGTTCCGCAGCCCGTGGCGAAATGTCAACCCGTGGGCTGTATGTGTTTAAACACAATTCAGAGTTGGGCGATGCACCAGCGCATGCACTGTTTGAGCGCATCCAAATCAAAAAAATGGCAGACGTACCGCGCAGCTTTAACGACTACGCAATCACAGTGAACACCACAGACATGCCCGCAGGCGTTACGCTGATCACCAAAGTCTGAGGAACTACCCCCATGGCCGACATCCACTTCATCGTTGAAAAGGCGCCGCAAGGAGGCTTTGTGGCCCGTGCCATGGGGGCTGACATCTTTACAGAGGCCCATACCGTGCCCGAACTGCATGCCCAGGTGCGCGATGCTGTTCACTGCCACTTTGAGCCGGAGTGCATGCCCAGCTTGATTCGCCTGCATTTCACCGGCCAAAAAGTGTTGGTGGCAAAAGACTTCCGCATGATTTGAAATGCCCACAGAACCCGACGACCCCATTCCCCTGTCTGCCCTACAACACTGGGCCT